>JAMFST010000610.1 GCA_026225435.1 Labilithrix luteola | reverse complement strand
GGCGCGCCCGGCGATGTCCAGATGTACACGGGCGGCAAGGCTGGCGTCGCGCCGCTGACGTCGGAGGCGATGGCCTCGCCCGTGGCGCTGCGCGACTTTCCCCCGGTTCCGTTGTTGACGATCATCGGGTCGTTGCAGCCGTTGGTGGGCACGTTCGGGCTGTAGGGGCAGTTGACCGTGTAGCTCGTGGGCTCCACGTCGTTCATGTAGATGTGCCCCGGCGCGTCGTCGCTGTTGGGATCCTTGTGGCACTGGTTGCAGGCCGTCTCGCGCGAGACGTGGGACATCATCTTCTTGGTGATGGCCCCGTCCTGCACCCAGGCGAGGATGGGGAACTCCGGCGCCCACACGTCCTGGGCAATCTCGAAGTTGCCGACGCAGTTGGTGACCACCTCGCCCGGCGGCTGGTGCCCGACCGAGTCGATGATCAGCACGTGCGCGCCGCCGGCGCCGACGCGGCAGTCCGGCCCGAGGAAGACCGTGCCGGCGAGGGAGAACTGCAGGTTGGCCGGGCCCTCCTGGCCGTGGCAGACACCGCACGGCTGGCCGGCGCGGTGGTACTCGCTCTGGGGGACGTCGGTCTCCCCGCCGAGCGCGGCGACCTCGCTGTCGTGGACCGGATCGGAGCACGACGCGGCCGCGCCGAGACCGGCGGCGACGATGGAGAGGGCGAGCAGGCGCGCGCCCAGCTTGGCGGACACGCTCATCACTCGAACTCCACGTCGAGAGCGAGGGAGCCGTAGAGCGCGGTACGCATCGTCACGTAGAGCGAGTCGAAGAACTGCGAATACATCACGTCACCCTGCAGCGTGAGATCCCACTGCACCTTGGAGTCGGGCGCACTGAGAGCGTAGCGCACGCCGCCTCCGCCGGTGATCGTATCCATCGGAGAGAGCTCGCGATCTCCCGTGCGGAAAAGTGGCACTTGGAGCTGCCCGGCCGCGTTCGTCGTGGCCGAGTAGGCGAGCTGGTAGAAGTTCACGCCGTTCTGCACGTTGTAGCGAAAGTGCGGCCAGAGGCGCAGGCGCTTGCCCGCGTCGACCACGAAGCGAAGGTCCGTGGTGGTCGACTTGAGCCCCCAGTCGTCGATGTACACGCGCTCCTCGGCGCGGAACGTGGAGTTGATCCCGGTGAAGCGATGGGCGAAGCGCGCGCCCAGGGCGTAGCGGTCGCGTTCGGTCGGGAGCTGCTCGTTGGGGCGGAACGGGAGGCGGTAGCGGTTGACGAGATCGACGACCGCGCCCGACGGCACGTGCGGGGCGATGCTCGGATCGAAGACCGGGATGTAGCGATAGGGCTTGGACTGATCGCCGCGCTCGAACTGCCCGGTGAGGCTCACGAGGACGAGCGAGGTGGGCGACAGCACGAAGGTGGTGCCGAGCTCCATCTCCGCCGTCTTGAGCAGCGTGGTGTCGACGTCGAGCGAGCGGCGGCCGATGGTGTCGAGGCTGTAGTTGAAGGCGAGCCGCGGCGTGATCGTCTTCTCCTTGAAGTCGCCGGTGAGGGCCAGGCCGGCGCCGCGGGAGAAGTAGTCCGGCTCGCGGGAGAAGTTCGCCTGCGCCTGGAAGCCGTAGAGACCGGGCTTGTAGCCGCCGGTCAGGGTGCCGGCGCTGCGCGTCTCCTTGTAGCGATTGGAGGCCTCGGAGACGATGTCCGGGGAGGCGGCGGAGAGGACGTCGAGGACGTAGGTGCCGCCCACGTTCCAGCCGGCGGTCGGCGAGGAGATCGAGGCGTTGATGCTGGGGGTGAAGACGTAGACGTGGTCGGAGTCACCGTAGCCGGCGGTCTCGACGCCCATCTTGACGACGATGTTCTTCGCGTTCTTGGGGAAGCACTTGTCGACCTCCTCCTGGTTCTTCGCCGCGAGGGTGCAGCGCAGCTGCCCCTTGGTGATGAACTCCGGACGGGGCGCGTTCAGGTGGATGCGGACGGTGAGCAGCTCACCCGGCTTGACGTCGAACTCCTCGTCGTAGGTCGTGGGAACGCCGCCGACGACGCCCTCGGCGTGGACCGCGTGCGGACCGGGATCGACGGAGAAACGCTTCTCGAGAGCCTTCTCCGAGACCTCGCGCTCGTCGAACTTCACCACCAGGTTCTCGGCGTCGGTCGGCGGGACGAAGGTGACGTGAGGGATCTGCTTGAGGAGATCCTCGACCTTGCTGCGCGCGACCTTCATCACGCTGACGTCGCGCTTCTGCAGGCCGGTCTCGAGCGCCTTCTGCGCGTCCTTGAGGGCGTCGACGTACTTGTTCGAGCGGCGCTCGCAGGAGGACAGGTGGAGGCGGGTGCGCGGCTGCTCCTCGAGGAGGAGCGAGGCGCGATCGCGCTCGATGCAGAGCGGGAGGTTGCCGGCTTGATCGGCGGCGAGACCGGCGGCGGCGGCCTTGAAGGCGTCGAGGCTGTTCCAGCCGGGGACGCTCTGGGCGCCGCTGACGTCGGGGGCGGGCGCGGGGGCGGTGACGCCGTGGATGCTCTCCCAGAGCGCCTTGGTCTCGGCGGTCATGCCGACGGACGGCAGGCTCACGTCGGGCGAGGCGTCGATGGCCGCGCGGAAGTTGGACTTGGCTTCCTCGGCCTGCCCGTTCTGGCCGGCGATCACGCCGAGGGCGGCGTACGCCTTGGCGCGCATGGCACCGGTGCAGCGGCCCCCCTTGCACCGTTCGAGCTCGGTGATGATGCGCGAGCGCGCCTGACCGAGGTTTTGCGGATAGTCGTCGCTCATGGCGGTCGAGACCGCGGCTTCGAGCCGCTCGTCCTGAGCGGTCGCATGAGCCGTTCGCGCCAGGGCAAGACCCAGCACGACGACGAGGAGCAACGCAGCGCGTTGCAGACTTCGGACGAGCCACGCGCGGCGAGCGCGCAGCGACATCCGCTCGAGTTCAACCGTCACGCACCCAACCGTACCGGAATCACTCGAGCTCCCCGAAGCCTTTTGCGTCGGCCCCCTGCAGTTGGGCCATACACAACCTCACGGAAAGCCAAACGTCCTACATCTGCACGACAGGTTTCTTCGCGTAGAACAGGGCTTTGACGCTCAGTTACAACCGCAACCGCCGCCGCCGCCGGACAGGCCGCCAGCGGCCCCTTCCGAGACGCCACGGACGTGCTCGTCGAGTCGACTCGAGATCGAGTCGTCTGCGCTCATGGTCGGGTGGGCCAGCGTGCCGCGCTCATAAGGTGCGACCTTGGCGCATCCCGCGAGAGCACCGACGGCCACCAGCGAGAGGAGCGAGAAGGCGAGAGAGCGGTTCGTCACAGGTCGAAGGTAGCAAAAGAACCTCCGGGCGCGAGCGCTTGCGCGAACGCGTTGCCTCATTCGCTGCGTTCCGCGCAAGATGGAGCGATGAGCAGCCGGCAACAGATCGCGTCCCTGGCCATCCTGGGCCTCCTCGTCGGGGCGGCGGCGGTGGCGTGCACCGCCGGTGACGACTTCCTGCCAGCCTACGGCGTCGCCAACGGGCTCGCCGGCAAGGAGCCCGGGCAGACCGCGGCCGCCGGCGACGACGGCGGGACCCCGACCGGTTGCGTCGCGGGCGAGACCCCTGCTCTGTACGTCGAGGCCGGCACCTGCTCGGTCAGCTTCAGCAAGGACATCGAGGGTTTCATGTCCTCGACCACGGGCTGGGACTGCGTGAACTCGTCCTGCCACGGCACCGGCGTGAACCAGCCGGAGATCACCGGGAATGCCGCCGTCGACTACCCGGTCCTCACCAAGTACTCGATGAATTTCACCCGGCCGTACATCAACCCGTGCTCCACCGATCCGGGTGAGTCGAGCATCAGCTGCAACGTCACCACGACGACGAACTCGTGCGACAGCATGAGCCAGATGCCGGAGACCGTCGGCGCGAACACCAAGCCGACCACCGCGCAGCTCGCGATGCTCAACGCCTGGCTGTCCTGCGGGGCGCCGAACAACTGATGGCCGCCCGAGCCGGCGTGCTGCTGTCACGCCTCGAGCGCCGCTTCGGCAAGCTCGCCGTGGAGAACCTGACGACGGTGATCGTCGGCGGGATGGTGCTGGCGTTCGTGCTGTCGTACCTGCAGCCGAGCTTCGCTGCGCTGCTCGACCTCGACCTCGCCAAGGTCGCGCACGGGCAGGTGTGGAGGCTCGTCACCTTCCTCTTCCTCCCACCGTCGATGTCGATCCTGTGGGCGTTCTTCGCCATCTCGATCACCTGGACGGTCGGCACCAGCCTGGAGGCCGAGTGGGGCGCCTTCAAGTTCAACCTGTACTACCTGCTCGGCGCGCTCGGGACGATCATAGCGGCGCTCATCACGCGCGAGAGCATCACCAACTACTACCTGAACGCGACGCTCTTCCTCGCGTTCGCCACGGTGTTCCCGCGCTACGAGTTTCGCCTCTTCTTCTTCCTGCCGGTGCAGGTGCGCTGGCTCGCGCTGCTCGACGCGGGGCTGCTCATCTACGCCGCGGCCACCGGGGACATGGCCACGCGCGCGGGGATCATCGCGGCGGTGGCGAACTATCTCCTCTTCTTCACCGGCACGTTGATCGACGTGGTGCGCGGGCACCAGCGGCAGACGCGGTCACGCGCGCGGCTCGACGACCTGCGCGGCGGCGGTGGTGGCAGCAGCGGCAAGACGGAGCCGGGCGACGACGTGGCCCGCAGCGCCGGCCAGCCGGTGGGGCAGCGCGTCTGCGCCATGTGCGGCACCCAGGAGGTCGACGGCGCCGACATCCGCGTCTGCTCGTGCGAGAAGTGCCTGGCCCTCGGGGGCGCGCGCAATCTCTGCCTCGCGCACGCCCGGGATCATTGAGCCGCCTTCAGACCTCGAGGACCGTCTTGCCGAAGCCGTCGTTGCTGGCCACGTAGGTGTGCGCGGCGCCGGCGTCGGCGAGCGGGAACACGCGGTCGACCACCGGGACGAGGGGGTGCTCGCGGCTCGGAGCGAAGAGCGGGACCACGTGGCGGGCGAAGGTCTGCATGGCGGCGATCTTCTCCTCGAGCGGGCGCGCGCGGAGCACCGTCCCCTCGATGCGCAGACGCTTCCGGAGGACCAGGCCGTAGTCGATGTCGGCGACGTTGCCGGCGAGCATGCCGACCAGGATGATGCGCGCGCGCGGGGCGGCACAGATGGCGTCCTCGGCGAGGTAGGGGCCGCCGACGAGCTCGACGAAGACGTCGATGCCGGAGCTGCCGGTCTCGCGCTGGATGACCTCCTCGAGCGCCTTGGCGAACTTGCCGTTGGCGGGGACGACGCCGTGATCGAGGCCGAGCTGCTGCGCGCGATCGAGCTTGGCCGCGGTGCGCGCGGTGCCGAAGGACGTGGCGCCGATGGCCCGGGCGATCTGCACCGCGGCGGTGCCGACGCCGCTGCCGACGGCGCTGACGAGGACGCGCTCCCCGCTGCCGAGGTGGCCCAAGGTGACCATGGCGTCGTAGGCGGTGATGAAGGCCTCGGGGACCGCGGCCGCCTGGGTGAAGTCGAGGTTCGACGGCATGCGCGCGAGGGTGCGGCCGTGGACCACGAGCTGCTCGGCGTAGGCGCCCCCGCCGGTGAGGCCGAAGACGCGGTCGCCGGCCTTCCAGCCGGTGACCCCTTCGCCGAGCGCCTCGACCTCGCCGGCGAACTCGAGCCCGGGGATGTCCCTGGGGGAATCAGCGGGCGCGGGGTACAGGCCGAGGCGCTGGAGGAGGTCGGCGCGGTTGATGGCCGTCGCGCGCACGCGGACGCGGACCTCGCCCCGAGCGGGCTCGGGCGTCGGGACGTCGCGGAGCTCGAGGACCTCGGGACCGCCTGGCTTCGTGATGACGATGGCGCGCATGGTCCACTTGGCCTATCACCCCCGCCGCCGTGACCGAAGCCACCGTCGTCGTCCGCCCCGTGTTCCGCAGCTACAAGCAGCGCTTCGTGCGCGCGTGCGCCGAGCACGTACGCGCCGGCGGCCACGCCGTCGTCTTCGAGACGGACGAGCGGGCCTACCTGGTGCTGCCGCCGATCGACGCCGACGATCCGCATGACCTCGGGTTCTGGTCGATCCTCGACCTCGGCAAGCAGCGCTGGACCACCGAGACCGAGGGGCCGCTCAAGGGGCTGTCGACCACGCGGGTGCCGCGCGGTTGCCTCGACCTGGTGAAGAAGCGCGCCACGCGCGACAGCGAGTTCACCACCTCGACGCGCAAGATGAAGCTCGACTGCCTCGAGTGCGGCGCCTGCTGCCGCGACAACCACGTGATCCTCGAGCCGGAGGACTACACCCGCTTCGCCGAGCACGGGCGCCCGGAGCTGGGCAAGCCGCCGTTCACCAAGCGCTTCGACGGCAAGGTCGTGTTCAAGCTGGCGAAGGACAAGGCGTGCCAGCACCTCTGCAGCGACAACAAGTGCGACATCTACGCGATGCGCCCCAACGCCTGCAGCACCTTCCCGATGGCGAGCGAGTGCTGCCTGTACGCGCGCGAAGAAGAGCTCGGGATCGTCGACGGCGTCCGCGTCGAGAGCTGACGCCGTCGTCTCTCAGTGCCAGTCGCGTGGCGCGGAGCTCGCGGCCGGCTTCGGCGCGGGAGCAGGTGCGGCTGCCGGCGGAGGTGCCGTCATCGCGCGGAGCTTGGCGCGCAGGCCGTCGGAGGTGGTCGGGTCGTCGATGGCATCCTTGACCATCTTCTTCTGCGCGTCGGTGCCGCGGTCGAGCAGCGTGGTCGCGGCGCAAGCGGCCGCCTCGACGAGCGCCTCGGTCTCGGTCGTCGCGCGGTAAGCGGCGAAGAAGCGGGCGATCTCCGGGAGCTCGGCCGGGGTCGCCAGCACCTCGAGCGCCTTGGCGGCGGCGTGGATGTCCTCGTCGGTGTCGCCCGGATCGAAGAGGTGCCTGGCGAGCGGCGCGGCGCCGCGCGACTCCTTGATGGCCGCGAGGGCCGGCGCGATGACGGCGACCGGTGGCGCGCGCAGCACGTCGGTGACGTAGTCGTAGCGGCGTCCGAGCTCGCGCAGGAGCGCGTCGGTCCCGTTGCGGCGGCCGGCGATCTTCGCCTCGGCGGCAGCGGCCAGCTCCGGAGCGGTGCGCGGGTCGCCGGCGAGATCGAGGAGGAGCGCGGTGGCGTCGTCCGACGGATCGGCGGCGAGCGCCTCGAGGAGCGCGCGCTGCGCGGGGACGAGCTGCGCGTCGCGATCGTTCATCACGACCTTGAGCTGCTCGATGCGCGACATGGCCGGCTCGGCCTTCCCCGCCGGCTCGTAGCCGTCGAGCTGCACCACGCAGGCACGCACCGGTTGCCCGAGCTCGCGCTCGTCGTGGAGCGCGCCGGTCTTGGCGTCGAAGACGGAGATGCGGCCGCGCGCGTCGCAGGCCGCGAGCGACGAACGACCGGCAGCACCGCCGAGGAGGTTGGCGTCGATGTGCCGCACCCAGGCGAGCTGCCCCTGCGAGTCGAAGCCCTCGAGGACGCGGAAGTAGCTGGCGTAGACGCGGTCGCCGGCGAGGCCGATGAGCCCCTGCCCGGCCGTGCCTCGGGCGAAGAGGCGCGCCGAATCGTAGGCGTTGGCCACCACCGGGATGTCACGATCCGACGGTGGGAAGAGCGCCACCTTGTCGCCGGGGAGCGGCTCCTTGGGGAGCGTGAGGTGCGTGGCGCCGCCGCGCGAGGCGCGGGCGATCTGGGCGTCGAAGCGGAACATGCCGAGGTCGCCGAAGAAGAGGCTGCCGCCGAAGACCCAGGAGTGACGGACCTCCTGGCGGAAGGTGACGCGACCAAGCTCCTCGCCGCCGGACAGATCGAGCACGCTGATGTACTCGCTCCCCCAGGGGATGAAGGCGAGGCCGCCGAGGACCGCGGGGGAGCCGAGGACCTCGTTGGTCTCGACCTGGCGGACCGTGTTGCCGTCACGGGCGACCGCGAGGACCGTCGAGCCGCGGCCACCGGCGCGACCGAGGATGGCGACGGTGACCTTGCCGTCGTCGCCGGCGGAGTAGAGCGGGAGGTTGCCGGTGGGGCGCTTCCACAGCAGCGTGCCGCGGGCGGCGTCGAGCGCGAACATCTCCCCGGCGCCGGAGGCGAGGACCACGTTGCCGGCGATCAGCGGGCGGGTCTCGACGGCGTGGGCGTAGGTCCAGGCGGGGTGCTGGTCGGTGAGCGACAGGCCGACGAGGTGCTGCTCGTCGACCACTCCGACCACCACGTCGGCCTGCGGATCGGCGATGCGACCGGCGAGGCGCGCCCGCACGCGTTCGATGCTGGCGCCGCGGTCGTCGGTCCACTCGTTGGAGAAGACGTCGGTGGCGGTGAAGCCCCCGCCGCAGGAGGCGACGCTGGCGGTGAGAGCGCACAGGCCGAGAGCGGCCGTGAGCCGCTGCCGGGCGCGGCACCTGATGAGACCCCAAAGAGCGCGCATCAGCGCACCCCCGAGGCTTCGGTGAGAGCCGCGTCGCGCGCCTTGGTGAGCGCCGGGGAGGCGCCCTTTGGCCAGCGCTCCGCCGAGCGTAACGAGGCCAGGTACACGCGCGCCGCCTGCCGGTGCGTGCTGTCGACGCTCCCCACCTTCTCGAGCACGCGCATCTTCAGCTCGTCGCCGAGGTCGGCGCGTTCGATGACGTGGTCGAGGCCGGCGTTGACGTCGACGTCGGCAGCAACGCTGTCGAAGCGCGCCGCCAGCTCGATGCACGTGTCGCCGGTGCAGGAGACGCCGAGCGCGAGGCCGGAGTGACCGACCTTGTGATCCATCGCACGGACCAGGTCGGCGGCGAG
>JAMFST010000061.1 GCA_026225435.1 Labilithrix luteola | reverse complement strand
CCCACCGTGTTGATGAGGCACACGGCCAGGAATGCGAACGACAATCCCACGAGCACGCGATTGTCGTTCTCCACCACTCCCTGCTCCGCCAGCCACTTCGGCACGGGTGTCAGTTCATTTCTTCGCGGCCGGGGGAAACGGCCCGCGGCATGCTGCTCGGCCCAGTAGGCGTCCATGAAAGACTGCATACGATCGCGACTGGTGGCGTCCGGCAGCTCCACCCACATTTCCAACCACACACAATCCGAGTTCATGTATTCCTGGAAGGTGTCGACGGGCTCGGACTTCCAGCAGTTGGAGCTGCCGTAGGACAGCAGCTCGAGACGCTGCGGGGTGGCCGCGTCCTTCGGGTCGTTGATCAGCTTCCGCAGGAAGATCTGCTCCAGCGTGTCCGCGACCTGGCCGAAGGCGAGCAGCGCCGCAGCGATCTGCTCGGGCGAGGCGAGGTCGCGGGTCTGCTCGTCGATCTGGCGGACCAGGTGGGCGATGGCCGCGTCGTCGGCGTCTCCGCCGCCGCTGCCGAGATCGTGGCACACCGGCTTGGCCTGGCCGGCGATGCCGCGCAGACGCTTGGCGACGGTGCGCGCGGTGGCGAGCTTGCCGGCCTCGACGACCTTGGCCAGCTCGCGCGCCTTCCAGCCGGCGATGGCGGGATACGCAAGGACCGCCTTGTTAGGGTCCGAGCCCGGACCCGGAGCACCGGCATCGCTGGTTCCCGGCGCGCGGGTGACCCCGGTGAGCACCGCGTCGGCCACCGAGTTGGACGAGTCGCCGGCGAGCACGCCGCGGAGGCGCTCGGCGGCGAACAGCTCCACCTTGGCGACGGTCTCTTCGCGAGTGAGATCCAGCTTGGTGCCGGCGAACCCGTCGTAGGCGGCGCCGAGCCAGGCGCGCCAGTCGACCTTGCCGAAGCTCGAGCCGGCCGCCTGGCCCTTGTCCATCAAGGTGCGCAGGATCCCGAGGCACGCGCGGCGCAGCGCGAACGGATCGGCGGCACCGGTGGGAGACAGGCCGACGGCGAAGCAGCCGACCAGCGTGTCGAGCCGGTCGGCGAGGCCGACGACGGCCGCGATGTCGGTGGGCGC
Organism: Labilithrix luteola; assembly: GCA_026225435.1. Taxonomy (GTDB): domain Bacteria; phylum Myxococcota_A; class Polyangia; order Polyangiales; family Polyangiaceae; genus JAMFST01. Next base: position 1,828 of record JAMFST010000061.1, on the reverse strand, counting down.
GACGTCGTCCTTGGCGCCGGCCGGCTTGTAGTGATCGCGGATGGCGTCGGCGACGCGCGCGTCCTCGCCGGCGGCGAGCGCGTAAGCGCGCCCCATCTCCCCCTGCAGCTCGGGAAACTCACCGACCATCAGCGCGACGAGATCCGCTTTGCACAGCTGCGCGGCGCGAACCGCGAGCTCGGTCTCGGCGGCCGGGAGCGCCAGGTCCGCGGCGATGCGCGCGGTCAGCTTGGCGATGCGGTCGACCTTCTGCCGCACGGTGCCGAGGCGGTTGTGGAAGACGATGCCGGCGAGCTTCTCCACGCGAGCATCGAAGCTGACCTTCTTGTCCTCCTCGAAGAAGAAGCGCGCGTCCGACAGGCGGGCGCGCATGACCCGGTCGTTCCCCTTGGCGACCACCTTCGGGTCGTTGGCCGTGTTGGCCACGCACAGGTAGTGCGGCAGCAAGGTGTCCTCGTCCTTCTGGACGCAGAAGTACTTCTGGTGACCGCGGGCCACCGAGCGGATGACCGCGGCCGGGAGCGCGAGGAAGGCCGGGTCGAACGAGCCGGTGACCACGTGCGGCTCCTCGACGAGCGAGGCGTTCTCGTCGACCAGGTACGCCTCGGGATCGTAGGTGCCGCCGGCAGCGGTGGCGGCGGCGGCGACGCGCTCCATCATCGTGCGAGCGCGCTCCTCGCGGTCGACCAGCACGTGGCGCTCGCGCAGCACCGCGACGTACGAGTCGGCCGAGGGGATGTCGAAGGGCGCCGGCGCGAGGAAGCGGTGACCGCGCGAGCTTCCGCCGCTGCGGACACCGGCGAAGCGGACGTCGAGCACCTTGTCGCCGTAGAGCGCGACCAGCCACTGCACCGGGCGGCCGAAGGTGGCGTCGCCGGCGCCCCAGCGCATCGACTTGCGGAAGGGGATCTCGCCGCAGAGGGTGCCGAGCGCCGCGCCGAGCAGCTCGTCGCTGTTGCGCCCGGTCTCCTGCCGGCGACCGATGACGAAGCGGCCGGCCTTCTGCTTGCCAACCGCGTCTTTCGCTTCAATTCGCAGCGCGCTGACCGGCAGGCCGAGCTTCTGGGCGAAGGCCTCGGCGGCGCGCGTGGGAGCGCCGTCCTTGTAGGCCGCGGCCTCGGGCGGCCCGACCACCTCCTCGTCGAGGTCCAGCTGCCGGTCGCGCACGTCGTGCACCAGCACCGACAGGCGGCGGGCGGTGCCGAGCGCCTTCACCTCGCCGTGGGGAATGCGCAGGCCGGCCAGCTTGGTCGCCACCAGCGCCGGGAGCGCCGCCAGGGCGCCGTCGACGAACGACGAGGGGAGCTCCTCGCAGCCGATCTCGAGGAGCAGCGACGCCCCCGGGTCCACGAGCGTGTCGCGGTGACTGGCGGGGATGGACGAAGGGGCGGCGGGCGAGACGGACGCGGAGGCCATGGGGAAGGGGCGCCACCGTAGTCGCTCGCCCGCGCTCGGCCAAGCTGCTACGGCTGACGGCCATGGCGCGCACCAAGGCAAGCGGCGCGAAGGCTCCGGCAGACAGGTCCGCCGCGGTCACCGGCGGCGACGTCGAGCATCCCCTGGCGGGAGACGCCCACGGCGACGACGTCCGCTACGACCGCACCCTGCGACCGCAGACCTTCGACGACTACGTCGGCCAGGCGAAGCACAAGGACAACCTGCGGGTCTTCGTGCAGGCGGCGCGCAACCGGGGGGAGCCGCTCGACCACCTGCTGCTCTGTGGCCCGCCCGGCCTCGGCAAGACGACCATGGCGCAGATCCTGGCGCACGAGATGGGCGTCCAGCTGCACATGACCAACGGCCCGGTCGTCGAGCACAAGGGGGCGCT
>JAMFST010000609.1 GCA_026225435.1 Labilithrix luteola | reverse complement strand
GTCGCGTCGATGGCCGCGTGCATGCCGCCGAGGACCGCGGCGACCAGCAGCATGAGCGGGATCAGGTTCAGCAGGTTGGCCCCCTGCTCGCGCTTGGTGGAGAGGTCGGCGTCCGCCACGTCGAGCGTGGAGACCAGCCCCGGCGTCACCCCGCGCGCGATGAGCCGCAGCGCGCCGATCTGCCCGCTGTACGTTTGCAGGAGGCGGTTCGTGCGCTCGACCTGGTGGTGCGTGCGGTTGCGCGAACCGTCGTGGACCACCTCGACCTCGGCCGGCTCCCCGGCGCGGAAGTGCTGGGCGTACTCCGGCGGGATGATCAGCGCGACGTCGTCGTCTCCGGCCTTCACCCGCGCCTCGAGATCGGCCGCCGCCACGTGCACCTGCGCGCCGTGCCGGGTGAGAAAGTCGATCAGCCCGGGCGCGTTCTCCTGACCGCGCACCGCGATGTCGAGCGGCTGCGCGCTGGTGAACCACGATGCCATGAGCGTGAAGAGCACACCGACGAGCAGCGGGTAGAAGAGCGGCACCACCAGCGCCGAGGCGAGCGAGCGGCGATCGCGCAGGTGATCACGCGTCTCCTTCTTGAAGACCGCCAGCGCCTCGCGACGGAAGTGCGACTTCACGTGCACGGCCTCACGCTTCCAGCCCCTGGTCGGAGCCGATGATCTTCACGAAGGCGTCCTCGAGGTTCTCGTGCCCGCCGAGCGCGCGCAGCTCCTCGGGCGTGCCGTCGGCGACCACCCTCCCCTTGGCGATGACCACGATGTGATCGCACAGCGCGGTCACCTCCTGCATCACGTGGCTGGAGAAGATGACGCAGCGGCCCTGCTCCTTCAGGCGCCGCACCTGCTCGCGGATGCCGCGGGTGCTCATCACGTCGAGGCCGTTGGTCGGCTCGTCGAGGATCACGTTCTGCGGCGAGTGCACCAGCGCGCGGGCGATGGCCACCTTGCGCCGCTCGCCGTTGCTGAAGCCGGCGGCGCGGCGGTTCTCGATCCCGCGCATGTCGAGCGACACGACCAGCTCGTCGAGGCGGCGCTCGAGCGCGTCGCCGCCGAGCCCCTGCAGCTCGCCGAAGTAGCGGATGTTCTCCCGCGCGGTCAGGCGCGGATAGACCGCGCAGGCATCGGGAAGCACGCCGAGCTTGGCGCGCGTGGCGCGGACATCGGCGCGCGCCGGCTCGCCGTCGACGAGCACGTCCCCGCGGTCCGGCGCGATGAGCGTGTAGAGCATGCGCAGCGTCGTCGTCTTGCCGGCGCCGTTGGGGCCGAGCAGACCGGTGATGGCGCGGTCCTTGGCGACGAAGGACACCTCGTCGACCGCGACCACGTCGCCGAAGCGGCGGTGCAGGCGTCTCGCTTCGATCATGGCTCGGGCCCCGCGAAGGTGACGAAGAAGGGGGGCGGGCGCACCTTGTCGACGCAGTGCAGATCGAGCCCGGCGACGCTGGCGTGATCGACGAACCCCTCGATCAGCTCGGGCACGCACCCGGTCGCCGACGTGTTGTGGCCGGTCGCCGGCACCACCACCGCCGTCGACGCCGACAGCTTGGGCCGCGCCTCCTCCGCGCGCGATGGCGGCGTCACCGGATCGAGGTCCCCGGAGAGCAGCAGCACCGGCACCGACGAGGCGACCGGCTCGTGGAAGTCCGGCGGCACCGGCCCCTTGGGCCAGAAGGAGCACACATCGAGCAGCGACCTTGCGAAGGCGTCGCCCAGCAAGGTGCCCTTGGTGTGCTCGGCCACGGCCTCCTGCGTCGCCAGCGGCGCGTCCTCGGCACAGACCACCGAGAAGTACATCCCCTCGGAGATCTGATCGCCGATGGCCGAGGTGGCCGTCGCCTGCGCGGCGAAGGGGGCGAAGTCGCCGTGGCTGGCGCTGTCGATCACCAGCGGCAAGAGCACGGCGATGTCCGGCTGGTAGAGAAGACCGTGCAGATCGAGGATGAAGCTGTTGCGCGTGATCGTCACCTCGGTGCGCGCGCCGGTGGTCGGATCGGCGATCGTGGTGGTCACCGGGTGCGACGCGAGCGACGCCAGCAAGGTGCTCAGCTCGCCGCGCAGGGCCGGGAACGTGCGCGCGCAGGCGGCATCGGCGTCGCAGGCGGCGAACATCTTGCCGAAGGCACGCTCGGCGTTCTCCGCGGAGGCGACGATGAGCGACATCGACGGCGGATCGACGCCATCGAGCACCACCGCCCGCGCGTGGTCGCCGTGCTGGCGCAGGTAGGTCAGCGCCGCGCGCGTCCCGTAGCTCACGCCCCACAGATCGATCGACCCGTAGCCGAGCGCGGCGCGCACGTCGTCGAGGTCGTCCATCGCCGGCGAGGTGGTGTAGCTCGCCGGATCGAGCCCCGCGCGCTGCAGATCGCCCAGGCACGTGCGCAGCGCCGCCGTGTCCACGCCGTCGCGCAGCTTCTCGCGCAGCCCCGCGTCCTCGGCGGCGGCGCACTTGAG
>JAMFST010000608.1 GCA_026225435.1 Labilithrix luteola | reverse complement strand
TCGACGTCGCGCGTGTCCTCCAGTCTCCGCGCTGCCAGAACTGCCATCCGTCGGGAGAGGCGCCGCTGCAGACCGACCGCAGCATCCCCCACGCGATGAACGTCACCCGCGCCAGCGTGCGCGACGGCCTGGTCTGCGCCACCTGTCACCAGGCGCGCAACTCGGAGGCGATCGGCATCGCCGCCGGCCCTCCCGGCGCGCCCAAGTGGGGGCTTCCGCCCGACGACATGCCCATGGTCTTCGTCGGCCGGTCGGTCTCCGCCCTCTGCGAGCAGCTGAAGGACCCCGCCACCAACGGCCACAAGGATTTCGCCGCGCTCCTCGCCCACGTCGACCACGATCCGCTGGTCATGTGGGGCTGGTCGCCGGGAGGAAAGCGCACCTTGCCACCGCTCTCGCACGACGAGCTCGTCGCCGCCTTCAAGACGTGGATCGTGTCGAAAGGCGCGTGCCCTTAGCGTCCGTCGAGCTGGATGGTGAAGTCCCGCGGTGCGACGGGGCGGCGGCTGATGGCGAGATTGCCCGCCGGGCAGTAAAGCTGGCCGGCGCTCCAGTCGGTGTCGGGGAACGAGGTCGAGGTGCTGCTGGCGCAGACGCACGGCCCGAAGATGGGAACGCGCAGCGTCTCCCCCGCGTGGATCTGCCCCTCGAAGCGGATCGAGTTGAGGCTCGAGTCGCAATCGGCGCCCGGGCCCTCCGACACACGCAGGCGCACCGTGCTGGAGGCGGGCGAGTAGATGAAGACGGCGGCCCGCGGAGCAGCAGCGGCGGCGGCAGGGACGAGCAGTGCGGTGGCGAAGAGAGCGGCGCGAAGTCGCATGCCGGCCCCCGTCACCGACCGTCGAGGCGAACGGTGAAGTCCGACGGGAGCAGGCGACGCCGGGCGAATTTGTCGTAGCCGTACGCCGACGCGGGGCAGAAGCGCTGCCCCTGGCTCCACTCGCTGTCGGGGAACGACGTCGAGGTGCTGCTGACGCACACGCACGGCCCGAAGATGGGCACCTTGAGCGTCTGGCCCGACTGGATCGGGCCGTCGTAGCGCATCGCGTTCTGGCTCGAGTCGCACTCGCTGTTCGGCCCCTCCGAGACGCGCACCCGCACGGTGCTCGAAGCGGGGGAATACACGTACACGCTGGCGCGGGCGGCGGCGTCGGCTGGCGACTCGACCCCGAAGACCAGAGCAACGGGAAGAAGCAGCGCGGTGGCGATGAGGGCGGAGCGAAGGCGCATGCTCCCGTCGTCTCTTCAAGGAGCGGACCAGCTCGTGCGCCCCGCGCTTCCGCTCACGTGCAGCCGTGCACCGGTGAGGCACTGGCGCAGCTCGTCCCGTCGCTCAAAGGTGCAGGAGCATCTCGATCCCGTCCTCGCCGTCCGGGTAGTAGCTGCGCCGCACGCGGGTCCGCTCGAAACCGAGGCGCTCGTACAAGGTGAGCGCAGCGAGGTTCGAGGCGCGGACCTCGAGGAGCACCAGGCGGATCTCGGAGACGCGCGCGTCGGCGAAGGTGTGGTGCATCAAGGCGAGGCCGAGGCCACGACGGCGCACCTGGGGATCGACCGCCACGTCGAGGATCTGCAGCTCGTCGGTCACTACCCACGAGAGGAGGAAGCCGCGCACCGCGGAGTCCTCGTCGCGCACCACCCACAGACGCGACCACGGGCGCCCCATCTCCTCGAGGAAGTGCTTCTCGTCGCGGTTCTTCTCGCCGAAGGCGGCGCGCTCGATGGCCACCACCTCCGGCAGATCGGCCACCTGCATCGGCTCGATGCGCACACCGCTCACCATGGATCCCCGCCGGGATCGCGCACCGGATCGAGCGGTAACAGCCCCGAGGGGAGCGCCGGTGGGCCTCCGGGGAACTCGCTGGTGCGACCGTCCGGGACGCGACCGAGGGCGCGCGCCCGGGGAGCGAGGGCGAAGGGGTCGATGGCGAAGCGCACCGAGCCGTCGCCGCGAACGATGATGCCAGCGTACGGCCCGAGCGCCGCCAGCCGCGGGGAGAGCGGGCGCACCAGCACGTCCTCCATGCGCCCCACCTCGTCGACGCCGACGATGACCGGGCTCGCGTCGTCTCCTCGACGGCGGGCGGCCTCGCCCAGGTGCAGCTCGATCGCGTAGCGCGACGGCGCGTTCGGACGCGGCTCGAGGCAGGCGGCGAGGTGCGCCACGCGAGCGCGCCCCTCGTCCTCGTTGAAGCCGACCCGCTTGGTGGAGGCGGCCAGGAGACCGAGCTCGAGATCGCCCGCGCGCACCCACAGGATGGTCGCCAGGCCGCTCTCGACGGGCACCTCGACGCGCGCCTCGAACCCCTCGCCTTGCCGGCTCGAAAGGCGGATGGCGCCGCCGAGCTTCTGCACCGAGGCGAGCGCGAGATCGAGCCCGATGCCTCGCCCGGCGAGCAGATCGGAGGAGTCGCGCGTGGAGAACCCGGGCAGGAAGAGGAGCGCCAGGAGCGTGTTGTCGTCGGCCGCCTGGGCGAGCGCGCGCGTGACCTGCCCCGAGGCGATGGCCCGCTCGCGCACCGCGGCCACGTCGACTCCGGCGCCGTCGTCGGAGATGGTGAGCACCAGCCTCCCGCCGAGGCGCCGGGCCGAGAGCGTCAGCGTGCCCACGCCGGGCTTGCCGTTCGCCTCGCGCACCGCGGTCGGCTCGATGCCATGGGCGGCGGCATTACGTGCAAGCTGCAAGCAAGGCTCGACCAGCGCCTCGGCCAGCCGACGGTCCACCGTCTCGTCGGCCCCGAACGTGCGCACCGCCACCGCGCGATCGGTCCTCCGCGCCTCGGATTCGACTGCCGAGGCCATGCGGGCGAAGAGCCGCTTGATCGGCGTCAGGCGCATGGTCGACAGCTCGCGGCTCACCGAGTGCGCCCCCTCGCGCAGCGCCTGGTCGGCGTGGCGGAGGTCGGTGCTGGCGCGCTCGTGCTCGTCCGCCATCGTCGTCAGCTGCGAGGCGGCCGCCTCGATCCGGCGCAAGGCCGCGGCTGGCGCTCCCCAGGGACGCGCCGGCCCGATGAGCCGGAGCGCGTCGATCAGATCGGTGCGCAGCCGCCGCGCCAGGCGCGCCCCTTCGCGCGCGCGGTCGCCTTGCGTGGCGATCGACTCGCGCACCCCGTCCTGGGTGACCACGCTGTCGAGCAGGCGATCGACGGCGGCCGCCGCGACGCGGATGGTCGGCTCGGCGTCCGGCCCCGCGCCGTAGCTGGTCCGCTCCTCCGGCTCTCGCGAATCGCGGCTCTCGCGACCGAGGCTCGAGAGCGGCGCGGTGGCGATCGACGAGGTGAAGCGCGGCGCGATGCTGCTCGGTCGCGAGCGCACCGCCCCGACGCGCAGCGTGCGCAGAGCTGCCTCCGGATCGTCGAGCAGGCCGCCCATGACGGCGCGCCAGCGGGACGTCTCGCGCAGCGCGGCGAGCGCCCCTTCGCGGCTGCTGGTCGCGCTCCGCAGGAGGTCCTCGAGGCCGTGGCAGAACCAGCCGAGCGGCTCGTCGCCGACCGCGCCAGCCGCCCCCTTCATCGTGTGCACCTGGCGGAAGATCGTGGTGACGGCGTCGATGGGATCGCTCTCGTGCGAAAGCGCCTCGTCGATCTGCGCCAGGCGGTCGGCGATCTCCGCGCTGTACTGCGCGCGCACCAGCGGATCGATGGCCCGCGGCAGGAGGCTGGGCGGCGGGATGGGCCAGTCCTCCTCGATGGCCGAGGCGCCGCGGGTCAGGCGATGGATCGCGGTCCGCACCACCTCGGCGGCGTCGGCGACCGCGTTGTGATCCGACTCGCGCAGCCGTCGCTCGAGCCGCTGGAGCGCCTCGGCGAGCGCGCGCTCGCCGGCGAGACCGGCCGACCCCTTGAGCGCGTGCAGCGCCCGTCGTGAAGCTTCGAGATCCGTCTCCGCGGCGAGCGTCACCAGGTGACGTTCGAGCTCGAGGACGAGGAGCCGCTGGAGCTCCGGGTCCACCGCGCTCATGCCGTGTCCCCTTCGTCCTCCCCATCGCCCGAGGCGGCGCTGTCGTCGTCGTCGAGCAGGCGGAGGAGCGGCTCGAGCACCGGACGGAGCGACGCCATCACCAGGCCGCGCGGCGCCTTGCCGCTGAGGGCGCCGAGCGAAGTGACCAGGTGGCGCGCGTGCTCGGCCGCCTCCGCCAGGGTGCGCGCCGTCTCCGGATCGCTGCCGGTGGTCTTCTTGACCCGCTCGCCGATCTCCCCGAGCGCGGTCTGCGCCACCGACGACGAGCTGGTCGCCCGCGAGGTCGCCTGCACCGCCTCGAGCGCGGCCTCGACCGCGCGCTCCACGTGGGTCTGCAGCTGCGACAGCTCCATCGCCAGCTCGCCCAGCGCGGTCCCCAGCTCGCGCGAGAGATCGCCTCCGCGCGCCGCGTGCGTGCGCACCTCGTCGGAGAGGAGCGAGAGCGGACGGCCGGCCCCTTCGCCGAGGCGCGAGCCTTCGAGCCCCGCGTTCAGCGCCACCAGCCCGAGCCGCTCGAAGACCTCCGACAGACGGGTCGCCCGCGCCGTCGCCTCCTGCGATCGCAGGAGCAACGCGCGGGCGCGATCGAGCGCGGCGTCACTGGCGCTGCGCCCCTTGGCGAGCGAGGTGGTCGCCTGCTGCGCCGCCTCGGCGGCGGCGCGGGTCGCCTCTCCGGCGCGCTCGTGCGCCAGCCAGAGCGCGTTCTCCTCGGCCGCGTTCCGACCGCCGCGACCGCCGCCGGCCAGCCTGCCCGCCGGTGCCGCCGCGCGTCGCAGCATGCGGAACAGCCGTGTCTTCCCGTCTTGCGCCATGGCGCTACGGTAGCTGCCCTGACGTGCCAGCCCAAGTGCCGGGCTGCACGCAGTTGAGCAGCGACACCAGATCGAGCGGATCGATCACCTCGCCGTGCCAGATCACCGCCCCCGGCGTGTGCAGCGCCGGCGCCGGGCGGAAGAAGCCGCTCTCCACCACCTCGAGCCCCGTGAGCCCGAGCGGCTCGCCCATCGACTGGCAGACCAGCAACGCCCCCACCGGCGCCCCCGGCTCGATCGTCGCCAGCGCCAGCACCGGCAGCACCTCGCCGCCGTCCATCGCGATCCCCATCAGCTCCGGCGGCGACCCCGGCACCCGCTGCACCGGCGGACAGGGGACCACGCGCAGCACGTTCTCCTCCGCGAGGACGTAGTGCCGCTCCCCCACGCGGACGATGACGCCGCCGCGCGTCGCCTCGCCGTAGAGGCTCACGGCGTCCGCCGCACCAGGCGCGCCTCGAGCAGCTGCACCAGCACGCGACAGGCGTCGAAGCTGGACAGGTGGCTGGCGGCGACCACCTCGCGGATCGAGCGCTTGGCGTCGATGGCCTCGAGCACGGTGCGCTCCACCTTCTCGATGGTGTCGTCGCCGCTGTTCGCCAGCGCCGAGAGCGCCACCTCGTCGCGCAGGAGGACGTCGTCGAAGCTCCCCAGCTTCTTCTCCAGCAGGCGCCACTCGTCGACGCGGCGGAAGCCTTCCATCACCACGCTGGGGACCGCGAGCCCGAGCTTCGCGCGGCGGGCCGAGCCCGAGGCGGTCTTCTTGCGCAGCTCGAAGCGCCCGTGGGTCCAGCGGAGCACCTCGTAGAGCAGCTCGCTCGATTGCCGCGTGAGCGCGAGCTTCAGCTGCTCCTTGGAGATGCGCCCGTAGCGCAGCAGCTGATCGCCGAGGAGCGGCGCCTCGCCGTCGTACGGATCGTCGACCACGCTCACCGGCTCGGTGACCGTGCGCGCCGGCAAGCGCGGGAACGACGCCGTGTCGTGATCGCCGGCGTCATCGAGATCGCTCGCCTCGACGCCGATCGCCGGGGTCGCGCCGGTGTTCAGCTCCGGCGGCATGTCCAGCTCTCCGCCGGAGACGAGGATGCCGATGTCCGTCGGCGTGGTCAGCCCCGCCTCGAGGAAGTGGCGCCCGAGACGGAACTCGTCGGTCGTCGTCCCCTTCGACTGCGCCAGGTCCACCAGGCCGAGGCGCATGGTGATGGTCACCTCCACCGGCGCGTCGGTCGGCTTCGGCGGATCGCCCCGGCGCACGGTGAGCACGCCGGTGAGCCGCTCCATCTGGATCAGCTGGAGAACCGCGCCCACGGGGATGACGGCGAGATCGCCCTCGAGCAGCGGCGGCGGCTCGGTCACCTCGAGGCTCTTGAGCGTGCCGGCGAGCTTCTGCAGGACCTCGGGAGTGAGCAGCGATTCGAGCGAGCCGGCCAGGCTGCGCACGTTGGCCGTCGAGGCGAACGACGACGGCGGTTGCCCCGCGGCCGGCAGCGGAGACGCCTGCGGCGCGGTCGGCGGCGGGGGTGCCGACGAGAGCGCACGGCCCAGCTCTTCCCCCAGCGCCGCCGCCACCCGTGCCTGCGTGTCCTCGAGGCTCGGCGGCGCGAGGCTCACCGGCTCCTCCGGCTCCAGCGTGATGCGCGACTGGCTCTGGTGCCCCCGCTCCACACGCCGCAGCGCGTTGTCGACCACCACCACCAGCGCCTGCGCGTCGAACGGCTTGCTGATGGCGTCGAGCGCCCCGGTCTGGCGCACGAACGTCTCGCGAATCTTGTCGGATTTCGCGCTCATCAGGATGACCGGCTGGGCGCAGAGCGCCTCGTCTTCCCGCAGCACGCGGCAGAACTGGTAGCCGTTCATCTTCGGCATCACGAAGTCGAGGAGCACCAGCTGGTAGGGCCCCTTGGTCCGCAGCCGCTCGATCCCCTCGAGCCCATCGGCGGCCACGTCGGCGTCATGGCCGTGACGCATCAGGATGGAGGCGACCACCTTGCGCAGGGTCGCGCTGTCGTCGACGACGAGGATTCGGGCCATGGATGCGCGGGGGCTAGGTTAGAATATAGGAATGGCCAAGCGGCAGATCATCGAATCCACGGCCCCCTGGGAGCCCACGGTCGGCTACAGCCGCGCGGTGCGCGTCGGGCCGTTCATC
>JAMFST010000607.1 GCA_026225435.1 Labilithrix luteola | reverse complement strand
AGGCGCCGCGCACCAGGCCGGCGATGTCGACGAACTGGATCGCCGTGGGGACGATCTTCTCCGCGTGGACGACGCCGTCGAGCGCGGCGAGGCGCTCGTCGGGCACCGTGACGACGCCGACGTTCGGCTCGATGGTGCAGAACGGGTAGTTCGCCGCCTCCGCCTTGGCCGCGCTGAGCGCGTTGAACAAGGTGGATTTGCCGACGTTGGGGAGACCGACGATGCCGACCGAGAGGCCCATGGGGCACGCGGGCTATCACGGCCAGGGTCGTGACGCTATTCGCAGGCGCAGCAGTAGTAGAGCGACGTGCTCGGGGTGGGGATGCGGAGGATGGTGCAGCCGAGCGAGCTGTCGGGCTGCGGGATGGAGGCTCCGCCGCCGCTGCCGGAGCCACCGCTGGTGCAGGTCATCTCGTAGGTTCCGCTCCCGCAGAGCGAGGTGCAGGTGCCGTCCCCCTGGTTGCAGATCTGGCCAGCAGGCGCGCTTCCGGTGCAGCCGGGCGGAGGCGATTCGCCGCCGTCGAGATCGGGCGGCGGCGGCACCGACGGAGGAATGGTGCAGGACTCCGCGGAGTCGTCGGCGAGCTGCGCCTTCGTGTCGCCGGTGGTCGTGGAGCCACTGCTCTCCCCGCCACAGGCGACGGCGAGAGCGCCGACGCTGGCGAGGACGAAGCTCCGAAGCAAGAAGGAGGCGTTCATGGCGAGTCGCAGTGCAACGCGCGCGCCGCGATCGCAGACGCCTCTTCGCGCTCGCTTTCCGCGCTTTCTCCGCTCGTGCGGCGAGAAGACGCTGGGCCAGGCTGTGCCGCCGCCTGACCGGAACGTCAGCGCGTGCTCTCGCCACGAACCAGCCGCCACATCGCCAGGACGTCCGCGGTCATCGTCTCCTCCGCCGGCTCGAGCTGCTCCGCGGGGCCGGTGCGGTGCTTGGCGTAGAGCGCCTCGGCGACGCGGAGAGAGCCGCCGCCCGGCTGCGCGTCGCGGTCGAAGCCGGGGGCCAGGCCGACCACCCGGAAGCCGCGCCGCTCGGCGAAGCGCTGCTGGTGGAGCGACGCGAGGGTGACCCAGGAGAGAAGCAGCTCGGCGTCGGTCAGCTCGCCCAGCTTCTCGAAGAGGAGGAAGCCGATCATCCCCAGGAAGCCGGTCCGCGCCTCGGGAGCCAGGCAGCCGAGACGCGCGTGGAGCGTGCTCGCCCGTGGCTGGCGCTCGAAGGACATGAAGCCCGCGGGGACTCCGTCCTTCTCGATGCAGAAGGCGTAGAGGTCGCGATCCTCGTGCCCTTCGCGGGTGACGTTGCGTTCGAGGTAGCGCGGCTCGAGGAAGATCGACTCGCTGCCGACGGCGACCGCCGGGTACCAGGCGAGGAGGCGCGCGGGCAACGCGTCGAGCTCGTCCTCGCGCCACCACCGCAAGGTGACGCCGGCGGGCAAGGGGAGCGCGGCGGCGAGATCGGCCACCGCCGGCCAGGCGCGCACGTCAGTTTTCCGTGTTGTCGGAGCGGAACACCACCGGAGCCAGGTGGACCTCGGCGTCGGTCGCGGCTTGCCGTTCTTCTTCCAGCGCCGAGGCCTCGGTCTCGAGATCGACGAAGCGGTAGCGGACGCCCGGCTGGCCGTCCTTCTCGTTCGCCTCGAGGTCCACGTCGCCGCCGAGCTCCGTCACGATGCGGGTGAGCTCCTTCTCGTCCGGAGGGGAGCCGGTGGCCTTGGTCCACGCGTCGGCGAGCGCCTGCTCCGGCACCTCGTCGTGGCGCTCGATGCGGGTGACCACCTCGCGAAGCACCTGGCGGCGCCCGTTCTCCTTCGCCACGGCGCGCGCGCGGATCGGCCGGAGGATCGCCCGGCCGATGGGGAGCGCGAAGATGAGCAGGGAGAAGACCAGCGGCACCAGCCCGAGGGCGATGGGGATGCCGTCGTAGGGGATCGGAATGAAGGGGATGTGGCGCGGGTGCGGGGTGAAGAAGAGCTGGTTGATCCGCGCCAGCGTGAGGTTCGCGCTGAAGGCGACGCTGCTCATCAGCAGGTTGAAGGCGTTGAGCGCGGAGACGAGGAAGTTGGCGCCGCCGTCGTTGCCGGTGAGCGGCGGGAGGCGAAGGGACTTCGTCCAGATGGCCGGCGGACGCACGCCGGGCGCCTCGTCGGCGCTCTTGCGCAGCTCGGCGAAGGTGTAGGTGATGCCGCCCTCCTCGGAGACCTCGACCTCGCCGGCGTAGTCGAGCATCAGCCGCGCCATCTTCGGGTCGGCCTCCTCGCGCGGAAGGCCGGTGACGCGCATCACGTCGGCGAGGCCGATGCGCCCCTTCTGCGCGCGGATCTCGGCGAGGATGAGCCGCTCGGTCTCCAGCGGATCGGCCGGCGGCACCGAGGGGCCGAAGACGAAGCGGTTCACCTTCTCGTAGAACGGCGTCTCGTCCTTGCGCCGGGCCGGCGCGCGGGCGCCCGAGAAGCCGTAGCCGCGGTCGTAGTAGCCGTAGTTGAGCGGCGAGAACGGGTGGAAGGTCCAGAAGAGGGCGTCGCCCACCAGGCGGAGGAACATGTACCCGAAGGCGCCGCCGAAGCCGCCGCCGCGGCGCGAGTTGTTCCCCTGCTGCTGCGCGAACATCAGGCCGATGACGATGGCGAGGAAGATGAGCGCGTAGCCGATGATGGCGATCGTCAGCCAGGCGCGGACGACGAAGCGGGCCATGCCCATCAAGGTGCTGCCGGCCTTCTGCAGGAAGCGGTCGACGGCGTCGCGCGTCTCCCACGGCTTCTCGAAGCCGTAGGGGAAGAGGAAGAGGAGGTCCCCGTCGTCGGTGACCCGCAGGTGGCCGCGGTACTCGCTGGTCAGCTGGTGCAGGCCGCGCTCGGCGTCGCGCAGCGCGAGGCCGCTCTGCGTCGCGGCGTCGGCGATGGTCAGCGGGGTCTTCGGCGTCTTGAGCTGGGACTTCAGGACATCCGCGGCAGCGCGCGGCTCCATGAAGGTCGGTGACGAGGTGGCGGACACGTGCGCGCGGAGCTTAGGACGACGGGCGACGACTTGCGACCTCAGCGACCGACACGCGAGCGCGTCACGCCGTGAAGCTGATGCTCGAGCCAGGCGCGGCCGATGTTCCAGCCGACCTGGCCCAGGGTGGACAGATCGTGACGCTTGCCGCCGAAGTGGCGGCTGCCGGCGAGGACGGCGCTGTCACCGGACACGAGCATCGCCTCGAGCTCGGGGCGGGCATCGCCGTAGAAGGCGCGGGCGAGGCGGGAACGGACGCGGAGATCGACCCCCAGCCGGCTGCGCGCCAGCTCTCGCCCCCAGCCGCGCGCCTCGGCTCGCCCCTGCAGCACACGGGCGAGGAAGCGCCCGGCGAGCACGCCGTACTCGATCGCCTGGGCGATCCCTTCGCCGGTGGTCGGGTCGATACCGGCCGCCTCGCCGACCAGGAGGCAGCGATCGTCGCCGATCCGCTCGCGGGAGACGTAGCCGCGCTCGGAGTAACGCTTGCGCTTGCAGGCGTCGATCGAGAGACCCTGGGCCGCGAGGCGCGCGCCGAGGCGTGAGGTGAGATCCGGACCGGGGGGGCCTTCGGCGGCGCTGGTGCCCGAGCGCAGCTGGTAGACGCCGCGGCAGACGAGCGGCTCGCCGTCGACCAGGGTGGGGAAGTCCCAGAAGTAGCCGGCCAGCTCGCGGTCGTGGAGATCGAAGTACAAAAGATCGCGCGGGCGATCGCCGGCGACGGCAGGGGTGTCGACCTCGAGGACCTGGGCGAGCATGGTGGCGCCGGGCAGACCGAGCGCGCGACGCGCCACGCTCCCCACGCCGTCGGCGCCGACGACGAAGGGGGCCGTGAACACCGCGCCGTCGGTCACCACGTCGACCCGCGCGCTGGCGCCGTCCCCCCGGTGCATCAGCGACTCGACCTTGGCCCCCTCGACGACGCGGATCCCCCGGCGGCGCACCTCGGCGGCGAGCGCGGCGTCGAACTCGAGCCGCCGCACCACCCGCCCGATGGTCCCGGTCCGCGCAGTTCTTTCGGTGCCGGCTGCGCCGAGCGCCATCCCGGAGATGGGCACGCCGGACACGTCGACCCGCACACCAATCGTCGCCAGGAGATCGTCCCCCCGCCGCCCGACCGCCCCGGCGCACGGCTTTTCTCGCGGGTAGCGAGCGCGCTCGAGGACGACGATCTCGCTCGCGCGCCCGGGCCGAGCGGCGTCGAGAGCCAGCGCGGTGGTGAGCCCCGCTGGGCCGCCGCCGACGATGACCAGGTCCGTCATGGCGGGCAGCCTAACCCGAGACGGAGGCCAGCCTCCTGGGCACGTGTGGTATCGCCGTGCACCGCATGAGCGCGTCGCCCGCCCCCGCCAGTACCGACCTCCCGGCCGTCCCCGAGTTCCCCCAGCTGCTCGGTCATCCGCGGCCGCTGTGGATGCTCTTCATGGCGGAGTTCTGGGAGCGCTTCGCCTTCTACGGCATCCGCTGGGCGCTCGTCCTGTACATCGTGACCCAGTTCCACGGTGGCGATCCGTCGGGGCAGGCGCCGGCGAACCTCATCTACGGGTCGTACCTGGCCATGGTCTACGCCACGGCGATCTTCGGCGGCTACGTGGCCGACCGGGTCATCGGCTACCAGCGCTCGATCCTCCTCGGCGCCGGCTTCATGGCCGTCGGCCTCTTTGCCATCTCGCTCCCCAGCGAGCAGATCTTCAAGGTCGGCCTCGCCACCATCGTCGTCGGCAACGGCATGTTCAAGCCGAACATCTCGACGATGGTCGGCAAGCTGTACACCCCGGAGGACGGGCGGCGGGACAGCGGCTTCACCATCTTCTACATGGGGATCAACAGCGGCGCCTTCTTCGCCCCGATCCTCACGCAGCTGCTGGCGCAGAAGATCTTCGGCACCGAGGCCATGCCGGCCTACAAGATCGTCTTCCTCTCCGCCGCGGCGGGGATGGTCATCAGCCTGATCTGGTTCGCCATCGGCCGGCGCCAGCTCGGCCCCATCGGCAAGCCGCCGGCCGGCGCCGAGAGCCCGCTGCGCGTGGTGCAGGTGGCCGTCGGTGCCGCCGTGGCCGTGCCGCTCGTCTACCTGCTGCTCGCGGCCGGGGCGAAGACCCTGCAGACGGTGCTCATGGTGCTCTTCCTCCCGCTCGCCGCCATCCTCATCATCGCGGGCATCCGCGAGGGGAAGGTGGCGCGCGACAAGGTGTTCGCCATGCTGATCATCTTCGTCTTCAACGTGATGTTCTGGATGTTCTTCGAGCAGGCGGGCAGCTCGTTCAACTTCCTCGCCGACAAGATCGTCGACCGTGACCTGGGTGGCTGGACCTTCCCCACGGCCTACTTCCAGAGCGTCAACTCGGTGGCCATCATCGCGCTCGCTCCGGTGGTCGCCTGGGTGTGGCTGGCGATGGAGCGGCGCAAGATCAACCCCTCGATCCCGCGCAAGTTCGGCCTCGGGCTGCTGTGGAACGCGCTGGCCTTCGGTCTGCTGATCCTCGCGCTGTCGCACCTGGTCGATGCGAACAACAAGATCCCCTTCTGGACGCTGGTGGCGGTCTACGCGCTGCAGTCGATCGGCGAGCTGTGTCTGTCGCCCATCGGGCTGTCGATGGTGACCAAGCTCGCCCCGGCGCGCGTCGTCGGCCTGGGGATGGGCGGCTGGTTCCTCTCCGTCGGCATCGGGAACAACCTGTCGGGAATCTTCGCCGGCCTGGTCAGCGGGGAGAAAGGGCTGTCGATCGAGTCGGCGCGCGAGGGCTACACCCTCGGATTCACCTCGCTGGCCATCGGCGGAGTGGTGCTGTTCCTCGTGGCCCCCTGGATCCGCAAGTTGATGCACGGAGTCGCCTGACCGTGGCGCGTGCGCGCGCCGTTCGCGCCGAACTTGCGTGAAAGGCCCGGTCTGCGTATGACCTGGCCGTGGCCGGGGAAGCTCGCGTGAAAGTCCAGCAGATCGTGGACGCCGCGCGCACGCAGATCGACGGCTGGTGGACCTCGCTGCGCGCTCCGCTCGACGGGCGCGCCTGGCTGCAGGTCGGCGCCGTCGCGGTGGTCGGCGGCGTGGCCGGCGTGCTCATCGTACCGGGAAGGACCGCGCAGGCGCTCGACAGCGTGCGCAACGCCACCCCGACGATCACCGTCGCCGGCGAGCTGCTCCACGGCGATCCGTCGGGCTGGGAAGACGAGGCGAGCGGCATCGTGGAGCGCTACCTCGGCGGGGAGATCGCCTGGAAGCTCCCGGCCGTCCCGGGCGGCTCGAGCGTCGCTGGCGCCGCGGGCTCCCCGCACAAGGCGTCCCGCTCGGCGCTCGGCGCCCGTCTCGACTCGAGCCGGCTCGCGGCCTTGGTCGCCGAGGCCTCGGATCCGCACTCGGCGCTCCACCGCGCCCACCTGCAGAACGATCCGGCGAACAAGTCGCCCATCGCGCTCCCGCTGCCGGTCACCGTCGACCCCGACGCGGCGCTCAACGCGCTCCTCGAGGTGAAGGACGACCTCGACGAGTCGCCGCACGACGCCACCATCGATCCCGACGCCAAGGTGACCCGCCCGGAGACCAGCGGTCGCCGGGTGGACGTCTACGCGACGCTCGCCGCGCTCGACGAGGCGCTGGTGAAGGGGGACGGCGAGGTGCCGCTGGCCGTCGAGGTGGTGCCCGCCGCCCGCACCAAGGAGCAGCTGGGGTCCATCGACACCGGCGAGATCCTCGGCTGGTTCGAGACCAAGTACAACCGCGACCAGAAGCACGAGAACCGCAGCTTCAACCTGAAGCTCGCCGCCTCGAAGCTCAACGGCACGGTCATCATGCCGGGCGAGACCTTCGATCTCAATGTCACCGTCGGCCCGCGCAACGAGGCCAACGGCTACAAGATGGCGCCGGAGATCGCCTCCGGCGAGCTGGTCGACGGCGTCGGCGGCGGCACCTGCCAGATCGCCGGCACGCTGCACGGCGCCGCGGTGTTCGCCGGTCTCGACATCGTCGAGCGGCACCCGCACACGCGCCCGAGCTTCTACATCAAGATGGGGCTCGACGCGGCCGTGGCCTACCCCACGGTCACCCTCAAGCTGAAGAACCCCTTCGACTTTCCCGTGGTGCTCCACGAGACGGTCAAGGACGGCATGGTCCGCGCCGAGATCCTCGGCAAGCGGCGCAGCCGCGACGTCACCTTCGTGCGCAAGATCGCCGACGTGGTCCCCTTCGAGGAGAAGGAGGTCGACGATCCGAAGATCCCCGGCGGCCAGCGCGCCCTCGCCCAGCGCGGGATCCCCGGCTTCAAGATCGTCCGCTACCGCATCGTCCGCGAGGGGGCCCAGGCCATCCGCGAGCGCTCGCAGGACGTGTACCCGTCGACGATGCAGATCTGGCACCGCGGCTCCGGCCCGTCGGATCCGTCGTACAAGTCGCACGACGACGAGCACCCGGAGTACGTCGCCGACGAGTACCTCGCGGTCACCCAGGGGGCCGACATCCACTCGCGCCACGCCACGGTGGAAGACGAGCCGGGCGGCGGCATGATCGAGTCGCGCGTCGCCGGCCGTTACGGCACCCACGGCTGGATGGAGCGCGAGGGCTTCGCCCGCGGAAGCTCGGCATCGGCGCAGTCCTCGTCCGGCACGTCGGGCTCGGACAAGCCGAAGTCGAGCTCCAAGCGGGCGCGGTCCCGGGAGTGATCGCGCGATCGCCGTCATGACCGTCTCCGGCTCGCTCCACGGCAAGACCATCGTCCTCGGCGTGACCGGGAGCATCGCCGCGTTCAAGGCGGTGATCCTCGCGCGGCGGCTGATCGAGCGCGGCGCCACCGTGCTGCCGGTGCTCACCGCGGGGGCCACCCGCTTCGTCGGGGCGGTCACCTTCAGCGGAATCACCGGGCAGAAAGTCGCCGCGGACATGTGGGACCCGGAGTTCGCCGGCGAGATGCACGTCGCCCTGGCCGAGCGCGCGGACCTGGTGGTGGTGGCGCCGACGACGGCGGATCTGCTCGCACGCGCCGCCACCGGCCGGGCCGATGATCTGCTGGCGGCGCTCATCCTCTGCGCGCGCAGCCCGGTGCTCCTCGCGCCGGCGATGCATCCGCGCATGTGGGACCACCCGGCGGTCCGCGCCAACGTGGCCAGCTTGCGGGGCCAGGGGCGGATCGATCTGGTCGGGCCGGCATCCGGCGCCGTGGCCTCCGGTGAATCGGGCCTCGGGCGCATGGTGGAGCCGGAGGAGATCGTCCGGGCCATCGAGGCGCGCCTCGGGAGCTCGCCCGTGCCGGCGCCGGTGCAGCTCCACGATCTGTCCGGCTACCGCCTGGTCATCAGCGCGGGGCCGACGCAGGAGGCGATCGATCCGGTGCGCTTCCTCGGCAACCGCTCCAGCGGCAAGATGGGGTTCGCCCTGGCCACCCGGGCGATCGCGCGCGGCGCCGAGGTCACCCTGGTCGCCGGCCCGGTCTCGCAGACCACGCCCTCTGGCGTCATCCGCATCGACGTCACCTCCGCCCTCGAGATGAAGGGGGCCCTGGAGAGCGCGATGCCCGGCGCCGACGCGCTGATCATGGCCGCCGCCGTGGCCGACTTTCGCCCGGTGCACGCCAGCGCCATCAAATGGAAAAAAGGACACGCCCCGCAGGCGCTCCAGCTGGTGGAGAACCCCGACGTGCTCGCCGGCCTGGGCGAGGCGAGGGGAGAAGCGCGCCGCCCGGTGCTGGTCGGCTTCGCCCTCGAGACCGGGGATCGCGAGCACGTGATCGCCGAGGCGCGGGGCAAGCGAGTGCGCAAGAAGGTCGACCTCATCGTGGCCAACGCGGCCCACATCGCCCTCGGCGGGGACGACACCGAGGTGTTCCTCGTCGACGAGACCGAGGCCACCGCCGTAGGTCACATGTCCAAGAGCGACAGCGCCGACGCCATCCTCGACCGCACCGTGCAGCTGCTGAAGCAGAGCGCCAGCTAAATCACGGAGCGCTGCGCGCTCCTAGATTTAGGACGGGTCACGCGGGAGCTGGCCGCTCCCCTCAAGAACCTTCGGTTCTTGAGCCTCCCCATGCTCGCCTTCGGCGAACGTCGTGCGAGCACGACGGAGACCTGACGCCTTCACACCAGCTGAAGCGCGGTGGCGACGATGTCGCGCTCCGCCTCGCCGTCGACCATGACCCGGGCAGCTCCGGCGCGCAGCAGCGACTCGGTCCGCGCCGTCGAGGCGAAGGCGACGAGCAGCTTGGTCGCGCGGATGGTCTTGCGCAGCGCGCGGACCGCCTCCTCGATGTCGACCGATCCCGAGCGCGCATCGAGCAGGAGCACGTCGGGCGGGCTGGT
>JAMFST010000606.1 GCA_026225435.1 Labilithrix luteola | reverse complement strand
GGCGACGGCGATGATGCGGGCCATCAGCGGGACGTCGTTCCCCTTCAAGCCGAGCGGGTAGCCGCGGCCGTCCCATCGCTCGTGGTGCAGGTGCACGCCGGGGATGAGCGGGTGGAGGAACTTGATCGGGTCGAGGATGTCGCGGCCGAACCCGGGGTGGCTCTTGAACACCTCGTACTCGTCCTGCGTCAGCTTCCCCGGCTTGTTCAGGTTCATCACGCAACCGAGCTTGCCGATGTCGTGCATCAGCGCGCTCTGGCGGACGATCTCGATCTGGTCCGGCGGCAGCCGAGGCGCATCGCCAGGTAGGTCGCGTAGGTCGCCACCCGGTCGGAGTGCCCCGACGTGTAGCGGTCCATCTTGTCGATGGCCTTGGCGAGCCCCTCGATCGTCTGCTGGAAGGTGGCCCGCAGATCCTCGTACAGCCGCGCGTTCTCGATCGCCGCGGCGGCGCGCGAGCCGACGATGGAGAGCATCTTGCGCTGCCCCTCGTCGAAGCGCTTCGAGGGGGTGAAGCTGGCCACGCAGATCCAGCCGAGGAGGCGCTGCTTCATGCGCAGCGGGATGGCCAGGAGCGAGATGAGCGGCAGCTCCGGCTGGCGGGAGAAGAAGCGCGCGCCCCGTTGCCCCTGCTCGAGGAGCATCTGGTTGCCGGCGAAGTGCTCGATGAACACGTCCGCGTCGAGGGTGCCCGCGTCGCGCCGGGCGACGCTGCCGTTCTCCCCGTGGGCGCCGCCGGTGGTGGTGTTGAGCAGCCGCTGGCGCTCGAAGAACTTCCCCTCGCCGTCGTCCAGCCAGGTGGAGACGAAGTCGCCGTGCATCTCGTGCAGGGCCGTGTCGCCAACGGTGGCGAGCACCTCGTCGAGCGAGAGCGAGGCCTGGATGGCCTCCGAGACCTTGTACAGGCCGAGCGCCTCCTTGAGACGGAGGTTCTCCGCCGCGAGGCGCTGCTTCTCCAGGCCGCGCTGGACGACGTGAATGACCTCTTCGACCTTGAAAGGCTTGAGGATGTAGTCGTAGGCGCCGCGCTTCATCGCGTCGATCGCCGTCTCCACCGTGCCGAAGCCGGTCATGATGACGGTGAGCGCGTTGGGGGCCTTCTTGCCGATCTGCTCGAGCAGCTCGATGCCGCCCATGCGGGGCATCTTGAGATCGCTGATGATGAGATCGTAGGGCGTCGAGTTGAGCTCGTTGAGCGCCGCGTTCCCGTCCTCCGCCGTGCGCACCACGTACCCTTCCATCCCGAGGAAGTCGGCGAGGATGTCGCGGATGAACTTTTCGTCATCGACGATGAGGACACGGGGTCGCTCGTCGTGCGGGATGGTCGTCGTCATTTCTTCGGCGTGTTCCGAAACGAATGGAGGGGACGGGAGCGTACCAGTTTTTGCGAGCCTGATTTGCCTTGAGTGCGCTTTCTTGACCGCGGTTCGGTCAGGATTTTGCGCGCAGGAGGCCGCCCAGGGGCTTTCCGCCGCTTCGCCGTCCGAGGGAGCCGGGGGTCAAGCGACCGCGGGCGTAGGCCGCGCGGACCCGGGGGACGTTGACCACGTTCACCAGCGCGTGCGCCACGATGGGCCCCGCGAGCGAGCCGGTGAGCTCGGCGATGGCCCCGAGCGCGAGGCCGAGGAGGGTGGCGGCCAGCGCCCAGATCCAGCGCGCCTTGCCGCCGCCCACCAGGTGCACCGCGCCGAAGAGGAGCGACGAGGCGAGCAAGCCGGCCCACGAGAGGAGCAGGCCGCGGAAGAAGAGCTCCTCGCTGACCGCCGCGACCGCCGCGGCACCGACGGCGAGCGCGATCCCGCCGCCGGCGTCGACCGAGCCGCCGAGCTGCTCGACCCATTCGCGGATGCGCGGGCTGCTGCTGCGGAGCGCGCGCGTGGTGGCGAGCAGCGTGACGGCGGCGACGGCGAGGCCGAGCGCGAGGCTCGTCAGGAGAGCGAGGCTCGCCGTGTCGCCGACGAGCGAACGTCCGCGCAGCTCCGCCCCCGCCACCGCGAGGACGGCGAAGAGCACGCCGGCGGCGAGCTGCCGGCTCATACCGGCACCGGTCCGCCGAAAAGACCGGCGAAGCGCGCGACCCAGACCAGGAGCTCGATCACCAGCACCACCGGCAGCGCGCGCACCGCCAGCCAGGCCGACGGGGTCGCCACCAGATCGCGCGTGTGGCCGCGGGTGGCCTCGAGCCAGACGATGCGCAGCCCGATGACACCGAGGAGGAAAGCGACGAAGGGGGCGACCGGGTTGAAGCGAATCACGGCGGGGAGATCGCCGCGCAGGAGCGACCAGAGGGCGCGCGTCGAGCCGCAGGCGGGGCAACCGATGCCGAGCTCGGCCGCGAACGGGCAGCGCCAGACGCCGCTCGCCAGGAAGGCGACCGCGCCGACGAGAGCGAGCGCCGACGCGGCCCCGCGCACGCGTCGGTCGCGCGCGAAGGCCGGAGCGCCGACGATTTTGGACGCGGGAGTCATTGTGCGATGCTGACTCACGGATGATGAACGCTGGCCCCACGAACGCAAAGGAAACGCTCTTCGCGGCGGCCGTCGCCGGGCTCGGTGACCTGTCCACGTACGGTCCGCCCGGCGGCTACGGCGGCGGATCGCCGGGCCCGTTCGGTGGCGGCGGTGGCGGTTACGGTGGACCGCCGGTGGGCCCGCCCGGCTTCGGACCGCCCGGCGGCTTCCCTCCCCCTGGCGGACCGATGACGCCCGGCGGCGCGCCCGAGGTGAACACCACCCGGCCGCTGATCATGAACCTGGTGAGCGCCGTCTGCCTCTTCTGGGGCGTGGTGAGCTTCCCCATCGCCATCGTGGGCGTCGTCTTCTCGGTGCAGGCGATGAACGCGCAGAAGGTCGGCGATCTGTCGCTGGCGCGGGCCAAGGCGAAGCTGGGGACGATCCTCGCGCTCGTCTCCTACGGCGTGGCGGTGGTCGCGGCGATCATCCACTGGCTGTCCTGGTTCTCCGCCGCCGCCTTCAGCTCGTGAGCCGGATGTCCAGCGCCGTCGCGTACGCGGCGCGCACGTCGCGGGTGGTCACCCGGTAGCGATCGAGCAGCTCCTCGGCCGCTGACGCTCGCGCGGTGGCGCGCATGCCGACCCGGCGCGCCAGCTCCTCCATCCCCGGCGCGCCCTCCTCGAGCAGGTGGACGCTGGCGCCGTGCACGATGCGCAGGCGTTGCTCCAGCTGGCGGAGGAAGCGGTAGCCGTCGCGCAAGGTGGCCGCGAGCGTTGGCTCCAGGTACCCGCCCGCCTCGAGCGCGTCGAGCGCCCGCTCGGTGTCGCCGGTGCGCAG
>JAMFST010000060.1 GCA_026225435.1 Labilithrix luteola | reverse complement strand
CGCCGCTCACGTCACCCGCGGCGACCAGGCCGGCGCCATCTTCATCGACGACGCCTCGGAGATCGACGCCAGCAGCCTCGAGGCGTGCACCCGCGCGCTCTTCCTCGGCCGCTTCAACCTCATCGCCCGCATCGACGCCGACTCGCAGATCCCCGCGCTCCTCGGCGGCCTCGCGCTCGGCCCGGAGATCGAGCTCGGCCCGCTCTCGCGCGAGCACGCCGAGCGGCTCGCCGCGGCCAGCACCGGTGGCGCGCTCGACCGCGAGGGGCAGCGGCGCTGGGCTCGCCTGGGTGGCAACGCGCCTCTGGGCATCCTCGCGTCTTTGCGCG
This sequence comes from Labilithrix luteola, assembly GCA_026225435.1. GTDB lineage: Bacteria > Myxococcota_A > Polyangia > Polyangiales > Polyangiaceae > JAMFST01. The sequence continues at coordinate 3,475 of JAMFST010000060.1, read as the reverse complement.
CCTCGCTGGCGCAGGGGGAGCTCGCCTGGGTCGGCAAGTACGCCTATCCGCGCCGCCGCTCCAGCGGCACCGGGCAGGTCACCCACCCCAGCTTCTGGATCGCGCGCTCCGCCGCGCTCGCGAGCATGCCGGCGCAGTGCGTCCTTGCCGTCATCACCCTCGCCGGCGGCGAGGCCACCGTGCACGCCACCGAGCGGGCGCTCGAAGCCGCCGGCGCTCCGGTGGTCGCGCGCACCGAGATCGACGCCATGCTCGCCTCCGGCTGGCTGATCGAGACCGCGCCCGGCTGGATCGCGCTTCCGACGCGCACCCACCGCGACGCCGTCCTCGGCGAGCTGATGGACGAGGAGACGCGCCACGCGACTCACCAGGCGCTCGCGGCCTCGCTCGGAGAGAACGCGCGCGGCATCGGCCTGGCGGAGGTCGCCTTCCACGCTGCGCGCGGTGGAGACGGCAAGCGCGCGGCCCGGGCGGCCCTCCAGGCGGCGCGCCAGGCCAACCTCGTGGGGCTGGCGGCCAGCGCCACGCAGCTCATCGCCCTCGCCAAGCGCGAGGATCCCACCTGCGAGGAGGAGGCCCACCGCCAGCTCGAGACGTCCATCGCCAGCGGCCGCGCCGCGATGAGCGAGCCGGCGCGCAAGTCGAGCAGCGACGCGCTCATGGCGGTGCGCGTCCTGCCGACCACGCCGGCCGACGATCCGCGCGAAGAGGAGTGGGAGGACGACGCGCCCACCATCGGCCCCACGCCAGTGGGCAACCTCCCCAAGGCGATGCTCCCGTTCTCGGAGAAGCCGGACAAGGGGCCGGTCAAGTCGAGCCGCGCCGGCGTCGCCGGTGGGCTCTCGTGGCTCGCCCGCGAGGCGCTCGCCAGCGCCGATCCGGCCGCCCTCGAGCAGTGGACCGCCAGCCTGCGCGCGACCGGCGAGCACCCCCGCTACGCCGAGCGACTCCAGGCGCTCGCCCGCTTGACCCGCGGAGAGGTCGGCGACGCCTTGCGCATCCTGCGCAGCGCGCGCGCCGAGCTCGAAGGGGAGACCGGCAGTGTCCGCACGCAAGCGTCCCTGGCGCTCGCCGTGGCGCTCGCCAGCTCCGGCCGCATCGACGAGGCGCTCCTCGAGACGCTCGACGGCCTGGCCCGCGCCCGCGTCGCCAACGACGTGCAGGGCTCGCGAGCCTGCCTCGCCTTCCTCAGCAAATTGTACAAGATGTCCGGCCGCAACGACGGCGCCCGCGAGATCCGCACCGTCCTCGAACAGACGGGCGGGATCGAGCGAAGCGCCGAGTAATCAGGGCACTGTGGAGATCGTCGCGAACGCCGAGCTGGCGCTGGCGGCCGTGGTGTTGCTCACGGTGAACCAGTCCACGATCGGATCGGTGTCCGGGTTGTTGGTCGGGGTGGACGCGGGGTTGCCGACCGGAACCTGAGCATAGATGTACCCGCCGCCGGAGGTCACCAGGCCGAAGAACTGGAAGCTCGTCGGACGCGTCCCCGAAGAAGCGGCCCACGGGATGGCGATCTCGCGCGTGTTCGTGCCGCCGTTGTCGCCGTAGCTCAGCATGTTGGCGACGGACGGATCCGACCAGGCCGTGGCACCCGCCGTGCGGTACTCGTCGTAGCCGTTCTTCACGTAGGCCACGAGATCCGCGCTGATCTGGAGGTTCGACGGGGCGACGCCGTCGTAGTTGTTGAACGGCGTGGTCAAACCGCCGGTCTTGGAGTCGAGGTAGAACACCATCGACTCGCCGATGTTGGCGCCGCTGATGCCGATGTACAGATTGGTGTCGTCCCAGGTCATGTACCAGGTCGCGCCGCCGCTCACGTACGAGTAGCTGCCGGCGCCCGTGCCGTACTCGCCGGTGTTGATGACGCCGTCTTGCACCGGGTGAAGGAACATCGCCGTCGTCGCGGCATCCGCATCCGCGGCATCGCTCGCGTCGGCAGCATCGCTGGCGTCACTCGCATCGGAGGCATCCGCCGCGTCGACCGCGCTCGCGCTGTCGCCAGCATCCTCGCCCGCGTCCGTCCCGGCGTCGCTGCTGCTGTCGGCGCTGTTCGCGTCGGCCGCATCGGCGGTGTTGCTGGCGTCCTGGTTGCCGGTCGTCGCGTCGCGGCCGCCGTCGGTCCCGGTGGTGGCGTCCACCACCATGCCCATCCCGGCATCCGTCTCCGGCGACGTCGCGTCCGGCGAGCCGCCGTCTTCGCCCGGGGTGGTGAACGTGTCGTCACCACCGCAGGCCATCATCAGCGCCGAGGCGCCCACGCCAACCACCGCTGCCATCAACAAACGATTACGCATGATGAGTCTCGGTCTCACTTCTCGTCGTCAAAGGGGGAGTCGCCGTTGAAGCCGCTGACTTGCACGTCGAAGTAGTGGGGCCAGGGGACACCACCGGCGTCGAGCGCGCCCGGGTTGTCGCCCGGAGCCATGCCATACAGGTAGCCCTGGGGGCTCTCGAGGTAGCCAAGGAAGTTGAACGTCGGCGGCTGCGTCCCGCCGAACGCCGAGGCGATGTCCGCCCACGGAATGACCAGCTCGCGCGTTGTCGAGCTCGCCCCGGTGTCGCAGACCTTGTACGCCGCGTCGCCGACGCCCGACGGAGCGGCCGCCCAGCCGGTCCCGTTGGCCAGTCGGTAGTCGTGATAGCCGTCCTTGAAGTACAGGATCGTGTCGGCCTGGAACGGCAGCTGGGACGGCGTCACGTCGTCGTAGCCGAAGCCGACGGTGGCGCCCGAGCCGCCGAAGTCCCAGTACATGACGGCCGCCTCGGACGCCGTCGCGGTGGTGATCGCGACATAGAGGTTCGTCTGGTCCCAGGCCATGTACCAGGTCTGGTTGGACGTCGTGTTCAGGTACTGGTGCGTCGCATCGCCGTACTCGCCGGCGGTCACGATGCCGTCGCAGTTCAACCCCTGCGGAGGGGCCGCGTCGGCCGGCGGAGCGGAATCCTGCCCCGGCGCGGCATCGAGCTTCGCTGCGTCCGCGGCACCATCGAGCTTGCCCCCGTCGCCGACGCTGCCGTCGCGCGCCGCGCCGTCGCCGGTCGTCGCGTCCATGTCGTCATCGTCGTCGTCATCGCCCGGCTGATCGTCGCCGGAGTCCGGGTTGCCCCCGTCGTAGACGAAGCCATGCGTCGCCGAGTCGTTGCCGCCACAGGCCGACAGGACGATCGCCAGCGATCCCCCGAGCAACGAAACCCCACCAATCATCAAGCCAAGACTGCGCGCGCGCATCACGATGCCTTTCTCCCGTCGCGCGCGGCACCGAGTGTCACTCGGCGCGGCGTGACGGTTTCCTATCCGAAATTAACCGGAGTCACGCGCCGGCCGCAAGTTCGGCCCTGCGTCGAGGCGACGAAGTCTTGTGCCGCATCGCATCAATTTTCTCGAGGATTTTCAGCGCGTCCCCTCGGCCGCGGCCGCGCGGAGGATCTCCGCCACCGCCTCGTAGAGCGCCTCGGGGATCTCGTCCCCGAT
>JAMFST010000605.1 GCA_026225435.1 Labilithrix luteola | reverse complement strand
GCCATCGCCTCCTCGGCGGCGCTCGCGGGCTGACCCCAGTGATCGAGACCGGCCAGGCCGACCACCGCTGCCGGGCACCGGCTGATCGACAGCCGCTCGCGTGCACCCTTCACATCGAGCTTGCCGAGGAGCGCGTGGAGATCGCCCACCAGCTTCGGCATGTCGTCCCGCTGCGCCCAGAAGACGCGCGCCCGCTCCAGCATCACCGCGAGCGACAGGGCGCTCAGCGCGAAGAGGATCCACAACACCCAGCCGGCGCCACCGCGCACCAGGAGGTCCTTGATCTGTTCAACCATGCGGCGACACATACAGGGACGGTGTCGGGGCCGATCGCGAGGTACACACCGCGACACAGTCACGTCGACCTGTCGCACTCTGCGACGCATCGCGCGGCGGAATGTGACCTCTATTCCGCACGCATTGTGTCGTCGTGTGACCGGTGTCGGAGGCGTTCGGTCCTCGTCGTCGGCCGGCGCTACAGTGCGCGCATGGCGAACGACCTGGCCCTGTTGCTCGTCGAGGATGACGTGCGGCTCGCGGCCTTCACCAGCAAGTACCTCGAACGGCACGGCGCCAAGGTCACCCACGTGACCGACGGCGCTGACGGCCTGCGCGAGGCGATGCGCCAGTGTTACGACGCGGTCATCCTCGACCTGATGCTCCCCTCGATGGACGGCATCACCATCTGTCGCGAGCTGCGGTCGCACTGCGACGTGCCGGTCATCATGGTCACCGCGCGCATCGACGAGGTGGACCGGGTGCTCGGTCTGGAGCTGGGCGCCGACGACTACGTCACCAAGCCGTTCTCGCCCCGAGAGCTGCTCGCGCGCATTCGCGCCACCGTGCGTCGCGCCCGCGGCCTCACCGGCCCGGCCAGGTCCATCCGGGTCGGCGCCCTGGAGCTTTCCATCGCCTCCCGGAGCGCCACGCTCGACGGCCGCGGCCTCGATCTCACCGCCTACGAGTTCTCCATCCTGCGCGTGCTCGCCGAGCGACGCGGGCAGGTGCTCACCCGCGACCAGCTCCTCGACTTCGCGCGAGGCAACGCCGAGGAGGCCTTCGATCGCTCCATCGACGTGCGCATCTCCCGCTTGCGGCAGAAGCTGGGGGACGACGCGCGCCGCTCGGTGCTGATCCGCACGGTGCGCGGCGTCGGCTACCAGATGCCCGCGGAGGACGAGCCGTGCGAGGAGTCCTGAGCTTCTTCCGCAGCCGCTTCCTCTTCCGCCTCTACCTGTTCGAGGTCTTGCTCATCGGCGTCTCGATCGCCTCCATCTTCACCGTCGAGAAGCTCGTCTTCGAGCCGCAGATGCGCGCCAACCGTCTCGAGTCACTGGTCTGGGTGGTGGAGGCGCTGGTCACGCTGCGCGATCAGCCGGGCAAGCTGCAGCACGCGGTGGCCGAGATGCCCGCGCGCGCGCCCTTCAGCATGACGATCTACGACACGGACGGGACCGTGATCGCCAGCAAGGACCCGGCCCCCCCGTATCCGCTCGACGAGGGGACGAGGCGAAGCCTGGAGGCCGGCTCCCGGGTCTCCATGGGCCGTTCGCTCCTGGTGGGAGTCACCGAGGGGGGCCAGCTC
>JAMFST010000604.1 GCA_026225435.1 Labilithrix luteola | reverse complement strand
GGTGCGCGGTGGACCGCCGCTGGTCCTCGCCGACGAGGGGCAGCTCTCGCAGATCCTCCTCAACCTGCTGGTCAACGCATCGCAGGCGTTCACCTCGCAAGATCCGACGCGGAACAAGGTGATCGTCCGGACCGAGCGCTCGGCCGAGGGGCAGGTGGCCATCGAGATCGAGGACAACGGCCCGGGGATCACGCCGGAGGTGCTCGCGCGGATCTTCGATCCCTTCTTCACGACCAAACCGGTGGGGCAGGGGACCGGGCTCGGGCTGTCGATCTCGCAGAGCATCGCCTCGTCGCTCGGCGGGGAGCTGACCTGCACGAGCCACATGGGCAAGGGGACGACGTTCCGTCTCACCCTTCCGGTAGCCGAGCCTTCGCCGCCGCCCGCCAAGTCGTCGGTTCGCCTCCCCCCGCCCGAGACGCCGCGCGGACGCGTGCTCATCATCGACGACGAGGCTCCGATCCTGCGCATCTTCGGCCGCCTGCTCGGGCGGGAGCACGACGTCACCACCTTCTCCGATCCGCGCGCGGCCGTGAAGGTGCTCAGCGAGCCGGGTGCCTCGTTCGACGTCGTCTTCTGCGATCTCATGATGCCGCACCTGACCGGGATGGATCTGCACCGGGCGGTGGCAGCGGTGAACCCCGAGCTGGCGACCCGCTTCGTCTTCACCTCGGGGGGCGTCGCCGTCGCCGACGCGGAGCGCTTCCTCCGCGAGGTTCCCAACGAGCGCATCGAGAAGCCGTTCAGCGCCGAGGACGTCCGCGCCATCGCCCGGCGCTTCACCCTGCAGCGATCGCGCAGCGGGTAGCGGTCAGTAGCGATCAGAAGCGCGCCGCGCAGGACGCGCCGCCGCCGCCGGGGAAGAAGACCGGGGCGAGCTGCGCGTCGTGGCCGCTGGAGTCGGAGCCGTGCCCGTGCGTGAGGAGCCAGACGACGCCGGTGCCGACCACGGCGGCACCGGTGGCGAAGAGCGCGACGCTCACGGCGGAGTAGGCCTTGCCGGTGGTGTAGTCGGAGTGCACCGAGTCGGGGCAGTGTGCGCCGCCGGCGCCGCAGGCGGCGTCGAGGGTCGACACCTCGTGCCCGCGGAGGGCCCAGAAGACGGCGCCACCGATGACCGCGGCACCGCCGGCCCCCACCAGTGTCCAGCCGAGCACGTTGCTTCCGCCGCTCGAGGCGCTGCGGGTGCCGGTGTCGGTGCTGGTGACCGGGGGTGCGCTCGCCGCCGGTGCCACCACCGCGCTCGCCTGGTTCGCCGGCGGTTCGAGCTGAAGCTTCTGCGCCTCACGCTCCTGCAGCGTCACGTTCCGCGTCACCTCCGCCGTCCCGCCCCCGCTGGCGAACGACACCACCACCACGTGCGTCCCCGGATCGAGCGCGATCGGCTCGCCCAGCGCGACGACGGCGATGGACCTGTCGTCGAGCACCACGCGCGCGATCGTGGCGCTCGGCGGCACGACGATCTGCAGGTGCGGCACGCGCGGGCGAAGCTGCTCCAGCTCGGCGGTCGCGGCGCGCTCCACGTTGGTGACGTGCTGGCTGGTGGCGGCGTCGAGGGCGCGCCGCAGATCGACCGTCGCCGCCACCAGCTCGCCCACGTGCTCCTCGCCGAGGCCGACGTGGAAGTCGACCTGCGCGGTGTGCTTCACCGCCGCCACCCGGCGAAAGCGCTCGAGCGCGTCCTTCCAGTGCCCCGAGCCTTCGAAGGCGAGCCCTTCGGCAAACCAGCGCTGCGCCGCCGCCAGCTCCGAGGGCGTCTGCGCGTGCGCGGCGCGCGGCACGGCGGCCGTCAGGGCGGAGCACGCCAGCGCGAGACCCACGAGCCGCAGCGTGCGCATTCGTGGAAGTCTACCTCAATGTCTCTTATCGTCGGAGCCCGTGACGACGCCCGCTGCATCTCCGTCGTCGTCCGCCGAGCCGCACGAGACGCTGGCGACGGCAAACCTGCTGCTGCTGGGCAAGTACCGCCTGCTCCGTCGTCTCGGGCGCGGCGGCATGGGCGAGGTGTGGCTCGCGCGCAACGAGGCGACCGATCGCGAGTTCGCCATCAAGTTGCTGCTGGCGAAGTTCGCCGCCGACGCCGACATGCTCTCGCGCTTCATGCGGGAGGCGAAGGTCTCGGGCCGCGTGCGCCACCCCGGCGTCGTCGAGGTCTTCGACGTGGCGCGCGCTCCGGAGCTCGACGGCGCGGTCTTCCTGGTGATGGAGGTGCTCGAAGGGGCCTCGCTGCACGATCTGGTGGGCCGGCAGAAGCAGCTGCCGCTCGGGTTCCTCCTCGACGTCGGCATCGCCCTCGCTCACGCGCTCGGCGCGCTCCACGACAAGGGGGTGATCCACCGCGACATCAAGCCGTCGAACATCTTCCTTCATCGCGACCCCGGCGGTCGCATCGTCCCCAAGCTGCTCGACTTCGGGATCAGCAAGATGGAGACGACGCCCGAGGAAGGGGAGCTGACCCGCTCGGGCACCATCGTCGGCTCGCCGCGCTACATGAGCCCGGAGCAGGCGGCGGGGAAGAAGGACGTCGACGCGCGCGCCGACGTGTACGGCCTCGGCGTGACGCTGTGGACCTGCGCGGCGGGGTACTCGCCGTTCGACTCGTCGAACTACAACAACATGATCGTCAGCGTGATCGCCACCGATCGCCGGCCGCTGCGCGAGGTGCTGCCGGGGGTTCCCGAGGAAGTGTCGCAGGTGGTCGCCCGGGCGCTCGAGCGCAACCGCGATCTGCGCCACGCCAACGGGCACGAGCTGGCGCGCGCGCTCGAGGAGGTGCGCGCCACCGTGAACGACGGCTCGTCGCTGCACTCGCGCGAGTGGGTGGAAGAGTTGATCGCGGCGACGCCGTCGCTCTCGTCGCTCACCTCGCTACCTCCGAGCGGTCCGGACGCTTCGCGGTCGATCGACGCTGTCTCGATCTCCTTCGATCTGCCCGGCACGCAGCAGACCTCGCGCGTCGAGGCCTCGGCGGCCGCGCTGCATGCGCCGGCGCGGTCGGTCGCAGACCCTTCGGCCTATGCGCCGTCGCTGCCGGTGCCGGTGCGTCCTCGCGGGCGACCTGTCGCTCTGCTCGTCGCGCTCGGTGCCGGTCTGGTGGTGCTGGTGCTCGTCGCGATGCGCCTCGCCGCACCGAGGTCACCGCTTCCGTCGCCGCCGGTCGCGGAGGCGACCTTGCCCACCGTGGCGCCGGTGGCGACGGCCGCGCCGCTCGATCTCACCGACGTGGCCGACGCGGCGGCGATGGCTCCGACCGTCGCACCGCCGGTCGCGTCGGCACCCCGGGTGACGAAGCGTCCGCAACCGGCGCACGCGGCACCGCACACCTCGTCACCGCCAGCCGCCGCCGATCCGGCCGATCCGCACCACGGCGTCACCAGCTCCGGGCTGTGATCAGAGCGGCCCGGTCGCGGCGGCGAGCGCCTGGATCTCCGCGGCGCCGAGCGCACGCGACCAGATGACCACCTCGTCGATCTTCCCGTTGGTGAGCGTGTTGCCGCCGTCGGGCAGATCGCCCACGCGGATCGGCGTGGTGTTCGCGGCGAGCGAGCTCACGACGCCGGTGGTCGCCTGCGAGCTGAGCGCGCCGTTGACGTACATGCTCGCGCTCGGCACGGTGCCGTCGTAGACGACCGCGAGGTGGTACCAGTTGCCCGGGAGCACCATGCCGGTCGAGTTGAAGCGCGTGCTCTCCTCGATGTCGGCGTAGGCCTGCACGGCGTCGTTCGTGTTCCACAGGAACAGCGTGTACGAGGCGTCGTCGAAGCCGGTGCGCTTGACGATGATCCCCGGCGAGACGTTGGTGCCCAGCGCCGTCGAGTAGTTGACCCAGGCGGAGAGGGTGAACTTGGTGGTCAGCGCGAGGCTGGCCGAGTTGGGGATCTCGATCCAGCCGGTGCCAGCGAAGAGCGCGGCGCCGCCGAACTTGCCGCCCGTCGTCGGGGTCACGCCGCTGGCGTTGCCGCTGATCGAGCCGTTGTTGCCGGAACCGGAGGAGTCCTTGACCGCGCCGGCGCCGGTGAAGGACGTCTCGTCGAGGTGCAGCAGCAGCACGGCGTCGGTGAGGATGCCGGCGTCGACCGCAGCATCGGTGCCGCCATCGGTCGGCGGGGCGGTCGATCCGTCGTGGCTCGCGTCGCCATCGCCGGGAACGCTGGCGTCGCCTGCGTCGTTGCCGGAGGTCGTCGCGTCGGGCACGAGCGCGGCGCCGTCGGAGCCGGGGGCCGTGCCGCCGTCGTCGTCGGGGAACTCGAAGCCAGGGAAGCACGCTGCGCTGCCGGCCGCGACGGCGAAGGCGCCGGCCGCGCAGCTGGCGACGATCGCGACGGCTCGTCGGGTTCGAGCGTTCATGCCCACGAGTGACTGTCGCACAGTCAGCGCCAGAGAACGACGGGCACGATGGTCATCCCGACGAACACGCTGAACACCCGCGAATCGCCGGGGAAACCGCCCACGTCTCCCCCGGCGTCGAAGACCAGCCAGGGGCGGGGCGAGGCGGAGAGCGCGAAGAGGAGGCCGGCGTCGTGGCGCACCTCGGGTCGCGCGTTGGCGAACACGTACCCCTCGACCATCGCGCCGAAGCGCTTGATCGGCTCGACGGAGATCGCCAGCGCGGTCCACGGCTGCGCGGCGGGGGTGCCGTCGAGCGCGAGCGCATTGAGCCCCACGTTGAGGTCGGCGTGGACCGGGCCGACGTCCTTGGTGACGTAGCCGATGAAGAGCGCGTCGGTGGTGCGCACGTAGCCGATGGCGTCGGCCGTCGGCACGCAGAGCGCACCGGAGAGCGAGAGGGACGGGACGAGCGCCGACTGGTCGACGAGATGGAGCTTCGCGCCGAGCTGGATGTCGTCGAAGAAGCGGGCGCGCGTCTCGCCGAGGCGACCGGCCGCTCCGGCCCACTGCGTGGTGAAGCCGTTGCTGCCCACCTGTAGCTGCACCCACTTCGCGAGCGTCAGCTTGGCGAGGAACGGGAACGACCACTGGCGCACGTCTCCCGCGAGCTTGCGAAAGAGCATCCCGCTCTCCAGCTCGAACGAGCCGGGAGCGACGATGTCGGCGGTGCAGGCGATGGTCGGCCGGCAAGGGAGCGCCTTGTCGTCAGGCCCGGGCGACTCGGTCGCCCAGGCCCGACCGGAAACGAGCAGGAGGAGGGCGAGCGTGAGAATCGCCATGCGCGCCGGAACTTTCGCGCGCGCAACGTGTCCGCCTCCTGTGCCGATGAATCTGGCACCATGGCCTGACGTGGCGCCTTCTCCCGAAGCGGAAGCGAAGTTCGTCGAGCGCCTGGTGGCGCGGGACGAGCGCGCCTTCAACGAGCTGGTGCTCACGTACGAGGGGCGCATTCACGCGCTCGTGGTGCGCGTGATGGGCAACAGCGTGGGGAGCCAGGCGGAGGCCGAGGAGATCACCCAGGAGGTCTTCATTCAGGTCTTCAAGGCTGTGGGGAGCTTTCGCGGCGACGCCAAGCTGTCCACCTGGATGTACAGAATCGCGGTGAACCTCTGCAAGAACCGCGCGAAATATCTGAAGAGCCGGCACACCGGGCAGCAGGACGTGTTCGACGACGTGGCCGAGCGAGCCGCCCCGCAGGAAGCGCGCGGCACCACCAGCTCGCACGTGGAACGGCCGGACGAGATGGTGGCCGGGCGGCAGGTGGAGGTCATCGTGCGCGACGCCATCGCCAAGCTCGATCCGTCGTTTCGCGAGTGCCTGGTGCTTCGTGACGTGGAAGAGCTGAGCTACGAGGAGATCGAGGCCATCACCGGGCTCGCCGCCGGGACGGTGAAGAGCCGCATCCACCGCGCCCGCGGGCAGCTACGGGAGCTCGTGGAGGCGGAGCTCGGGGAGAAGATCCGATGAGCGAGCCGAACGTGACCGAGAGCGAGACGGAGATCGAGGACAGCGTCGACAGCGGGCGCCCCAGCTTGCCGGGCGACGCCATGAAGATGCTGCTGCGCAAGTCGCTGACCGAGCAGGCGCCGGTCGTTCCGCAAGGCGAGATCCTGCGCGGCGTGCAGCGCAAGATTCGCAAGCGCTCGAAGGGGCGCTTCTTCGCCGACGGCTGGGCGACCGGCACGCGGGTGAACTACGTGCTCATCGCCCTGGTGATGCTGGTGATCCTCGTCGTGGCCTTCGTCGGCCTCGGCCCGCTGTCGATCCGCTGAGGGCGCGCCTCAGTACCGATAGGCGCTGACCGCGTCGCGCAGCTTGTCGGCGAGCGCCGTGAGGTCGTGGGCCGCTTGCTCCGACTGCTGCGTGCCCATCACCGACTGCGACGTGGCCTGGCCGATGGCGCGCATGGCCTGGGAGATCTGCTCCATGCCGCGCCCCTGCTGATCGGCCGAGGCGTTGATCTGCGACGTCGCGTCGGCGGCGTCGGCGATGACCTCGGCGAGCTGCTCGAGGCGCGTGCCGGTGTCGGTCACGGTGACGAGCGCGGAGGCGACCGCCTTGTTCCCCTCCTCGGTCGCCAGCACCGCGTTCGAGGTCGACTTCTGGATGTCGCCGAGGACCGCGCGCACCTGCGCCGTCGCCCGCTTGGAGTGCTCGGCCAGCGTCCGCACCTCCTGCGCCACGACCGCGAAGCTCCGCCCGTGCTCGCCGGCGCGCGCCGCCTCGATGGCCGCGTTGAGCGCCAGCAGGTTCGACTGCTCGGCCAGCTCGTTCACCGTGGTGATGATCTGCCCCACGGTCTGCGCCTGCTCGGAGAGCGCGAGGATGCGCTCGGCGATCGAGTCGACCTGGCTCTTCACCTTGGCCATCGCCGTGCTCGCCTGCTGCACCGCGGTGCGCCCGCCGTTGGACACGTCGATGCTGCGGCGCGAAGCCTCGCCCACCAGGCGGACCCGCTCGCGCGCGGCGTTGGTCGTTTGCGCCACCTCGTCGACCGCGGCCATCGTTTCGGTCACGGCGGCGCTCGACTCGGTCGCGCCGGCGGAGAGCTGCTGCGTCGTCGTGAGGATGCGCGCCGTCGCCTGCCCGAGCGCCGTCGACGCGTCGCTCACCCGCGCGGCCATCTCGCGCAACGTGCGGACCATCAGGCGCAGGTTGGTGGCCAGCTCGCGCAGCTGATCGTCGTTGGCCTCGTGCTGCAGCTCGGCGGTGAAATCGCCGGCGGCCACGCGCTCGAGGAACGCGCTGAAGGCGTCCGTCGAGTCGCGCAGGGTGCGCGTCTGCTGCTCGTTCTTGCTGATCAGATCTCCATACGAGGCGGAGACGCCGACCAGCTGCCGGCGCGTGACCCACGCCAGAGCAAGCGCGAGGAGCACCGCGGAGAGCGCGGTCACGGCGAGAACGTTGCGCCCGGTCTCCTGCGAAGTCTTGGCACGGGCGGCGCGCAGATCGGACTCCTCGGCGAGCATGGTATCGAGGGTCTGCAGAGCGCTGCGGAGAAGCTCACGCGCCGGGGCGAGGGTCGCAGCCTGGGTGGCGCGGTCGAGGGGCAAGGCCGACTTGCGCTGGGCGCTCACGCTCCCCCAGCGGTCGGTGAGGTCGCGCAGCGCGTCGATGCGCACGGCCTGGTGCTGGTTGTCGATGGTCATCGTGCGCAGCTCGTCGAGCGCCTTGGGGACCGACGTGCGCGAGCTGTCGAAGTTGGCCAGCAGCTCGGGATCACCGGTCAGCTGGAAGCCGCGCAGCCCGCTCTCCGCGCTGATGAGCATCTTCTGCGCCTCGTAGATGCGGCTGATCACGATGTCCGTGTGATCGAGCCACTCCTGCGCCTCCACCAGCCGCTGGATGAGCGCGGCGTAGACCACCGCGATCACCACCATCGCGATGATGGGAACGAGCATGGCGCGGTTGAGCGTGGCGCGGAAGCGGTCCTGCGAGATCGAGTCGACCATCGAGGATCGCGTCTACTATGGCTAGCGCTCGGGCGAACCGGCAGCCCGGCGCTAGCGTGCGCTTTCATCAGAGAGATTACGGCAGAGCCGCGCCGCCGGATGCGCGCCGTCGTCAGACGAGATAGGTACTCGGGTTGCGATGGAGCTCGTGGAGTTCGAGCTGGCGAGCGGCCGTTACGCGTTGCCCATGGAACGCGTCGTGGAGCTGGCGCCGATGGTGCACGCCCGCGATCTGCCGGGCGCGCCTCCGGTCGTCACCGGTCTGGTGAACCATCGTGGCTCGGCCATCCCGCTGGTGGCGCTGCGCCGGGTCTTCCAGCTGGAAGGGGAGACGCTGGCCGAGCGGACCGACGGACGTGGTCCGGTGGACGATCACCTGGTGATCGCCGAGGGGCGCACCCGGCGCTACGCGCTGCAGGTGGACCGGGTGACCGGCCTGCGGACGATCGAGCCGGCGACGATCGAGGCAGGGCTCCCGTCGCGGCACGTGCGCGGCGTGCTCGTGCTCGAGGGGGAGCTGGTGGTGGTGCAGGATCTCGACGCGCTCCTCTCGCTCGACGACGAGGCGACGCTCGAGCGCGCCGTGGCCGTCGCGGCGCGCATGTCGACGTTGCCGGGAGCCGCGACGTGACGCGCGAGCCGAGACCAAGGACGGCGCCGCGACCGGCAGATCCGCTCTCCCGCGAGGGGCTCGAGCGCGAGCTCGGTCGGCGCTACGGCACGGTGTTCGCGCCGACGCGGGCCAACACGCTCGACATGGCCTTCGACCGCGCCGCCGACTCGGTCGACGCGCCGACGCTGGCCGACCTCTTGAACCGCGCGCTCCACGGAGAGCAGCAGGTGCTGGACGCCCTGGTGCGCGAGACTTCGGTGGGGGAGACGTACTTCTTCCGCGAGATGGAGGGGTTGGCGCGGATCGTCGAGGTGGCGCAACGCATCGCGTGCGGGTTCCCGCGTCCGCTGACCGTGTGGTCTGCCGGCTGCGCGACCGGCGAAGAGGCGTACTCGCTGGCGATCCTCTTCCTCGAGACGCTCGGCCCGGCGGCCGCGGTGCAGGTGGTGGCGACCGACGTGAACGCCAGCGCGCTGGTGAAGGCGCGCGAGGCGTCGTACGGATCCTGGTCGTTTCGCAACGTGGAGTTGACCCGCAAGATGCGCTGGTTCGAGCTGGAGGAGCGGCGCGACGAGCCGGGGCGCGGCGACCGGCTGCGACCGATCGAGGCGGTGCGCTCGCGGGTCCACTTCCAGGTGCTGAACCTCGCCGAGGAGGACTCGCCGCGCAACCCCTGGCCGAAGGAGTGCGATCTGATCGTCTGCCGCAACGTGCTGGTGTACTTCGCGCCGGCGGCGGCACGGCTGGTGGCGCGGCGCTTCGCCGCCTCGCTCGCGCCGGCGGGAGAGCTGGTGCTGGCGTCGACCGATCCGCCCCTGGCGTCGACCGCGCTGCGGCTCGCGCGGCACGTCCCGCCGGTGTACGTGCGGGCGGAGCCGGAGGTCGCCGCGCGCGTCTCCCGCACGAGCAAGCCGCCGCGCAGCCGCCTCTCGCCGGTGCCGCGGGCGCCGACCCCGCCGACGGGGAGGAGCTCGTCGCGCCGTCCCCCCGCCGCCGTGCCCTCCTCGGTCTTGCCGCCGCCGCCTCCGCCCGGCGCCGGTGGGCACGAGGAGCTGGCGGCCGCGCGCGCGCTCGCCGATGCAGGAAAGTACACCGAGGCGATCACCCTCCTCGATCCGCTGGTGAGCGCGCGATCGCTCGACGTGGAGCCGCGGGTGCTGCGCGCCTTCGTCCACCTGTCGCTGCAGCACTCGGCCGCGGCGCTGGCCGACGCCGATGCCGCGATCTTGCTCGACTCCTCGTTGCCGCTGGCCCACGTGGTGGCGGCGATGGCCTCGGTGCAGCTGGGGGATCGCGAGCGGGCGCAGCGCTCGGCGCGCAACGCGCTGGGCGTCCTCGGAACGGCGGCCGACACGGCGGAGCATGCGGAGCTGGCGCGCACCTGCCGCGCGCTGTTGCGCCCGCCGCCGCGACGAGGAGGTTCACGGTGAGCGGTGAAGACTGGCTGGCGCTGCGGACCGCTGCCCTGGCGCGACCGCGTGAAGAGCGCGACGGCGCGGACGGAGACGACGGCCTGGGTGGCGCGCGCCTGTCGGTGCTGCGGGTGACGGCCGCCGGCGGGCGCTACGCCGTCGATCTGCGGTGGCTCCGCGGGGTGCGCACCTTGCGACGTCTCGCGCGTCTTCCCCAGGCGCCGGCGCACGTCGCCGGTCTGGTCGGGCACGAAGGGGCGGTGTTGCCGGTGTTCCACCTCGCCGCCGTCCTCGGCGCGCCGCTCGCTGCGCTGCCGGAGCGCGGGCAGGCGCTGGTGCTCGGGCGTGACGGAGATCTGGTGGCCGTGGCGGTCGACGAGGTG
>JAMFST010000059.1 GCA_026225435.1 Labilithrix luteola | reverse complement strand
GACCCCCTCGATGCAGCGGCGCAGCGAGCGCTCCGCGTTCTCCGCCGACCAGTTGTCCTTGAGCGCGGGGATGAACTGGTAGAACCCGACCTGCAGGTCCGGCATGCGCATGCGGATGACGTCCGCCGCGCTGAGCATCTGCACGCAGTGGTCGCCGAACATGATCGCATCGAGGTAGGCGAAGTCCCCCTTGCTCGCCTGGTCGACGACGCTGCGCGTGTAGCCGCAGAAGAACGGATAGAACGAGCCGCCACCGACAGTGATGGGGTCGTTGGACTCCTGGAGGATGACCGGGAGCGCGCCGGCGGCGTGGAGGATCTCGGCCGGGAAGTGCATCGGGAACGAGCCGACCACCTTGCCGCCCGTCGCTGCCTTCCACGCGCGCGCGGTCTCGTTCGGATCGGTCGCTGCGCCGGCCAGCTTGCCGACGATCTGGTCGACGGAGAGCGCTTCGGGAGAGTCAGCCATACCCAGAAGCTTGCTGATACAGACTCAGTAAGTCAAGCCGAAGGTCGTGACGCGGTGGGCCATGAGCCATAGTTGTGTCCCGATAAGTGAGTTTGACTCAGTCTGTCTCACGTGGGAAAAACCAGGTCCCTGGATGCCCGCCACGGCCACCCGACGCAGCGCACGACTCCCGCCCGACGATCGCATCGCCGAGATCATGGCGCACGCTCGTCGCGAGCTGGCCGCGCGTGGGCACGAGAGCTTCGTCACCGCCGGCGTGGCCGAGCGGGTCGGCGTGTCGGAAGCGACCATCTACCGCTACTTCCCCACCAAGCGTGACCTGCTGCTGCGCGTGGCGGCCGAGTGGTTCGGCGAGATCCTCTCGCTCGAGCCGGCGCTCGCGCGGGAGACCGACGTCTTCGAGCAGCTGCGGCTGGTCATCCGTCACAGCTTCGAGGTGCTGCGGCAGGAGCCGTCGCTGAGCCGCTTCGTCCTGACCGAGATGCGCACCGATCCGGCCTACCGCTCCACGGAGATCTACGCGCTGAACCGGCGCTTCACGTCGACGGTGGTGACCGTGATCGAGCACGGCATCGCCGACGGCATCCTGCGCGACGACGTCTCGCCGACGCTCGTGCGCGACATGGTCTTCGGCTGCATCGAGAACCGGGCCTGGGCGTACCTGCGGGAGAAGCGCGATTTTCCCGTGGAGGAGACGGCGGACAGCATCGCCCGCGTCGTCTTCTCCGGGCTCGCGGTGGAGCCGTTGCGCGATCGAAAGCGGGTGGAGGCCGCGCTCGACGGTCTCGAGGCGAAGGCCGCCGCGCTCGGCGACGAGGTCGCGGCGCTGCGAGCGCTCGCCCGTCGCTAGTCAGCAGCGCGGGTACGGGTAGGTCGCGACGAAGCTCGGTCGCTCCTGGTGGACCTGCTGCATGGCGACGAGGCTCGGCCAGGCGGAGACGTCGAACACCTGGCGGAAGGCGATCCAGTCGAGCGCGGTGGCGATGGCCACGTCGACGTGAGCGAGCTGCCCCTTGGTGAGCGTCGGCCCGCCCTGGTACTGCTCGTCGAGCCAGACGAAGCACGCTTGCGCGCGGTCGAACTGCCGCTGCAGGTACCCGTTCTGCGTGCGCGGGCACCCGGCCTGCTCGATGCAGAAGCCGTTGATGGCGGCGTCGAGCCCGCCATCGAGCACGGTGAACACGTTGACGTCCCGCTCCTCGAGCCCGGCGAGCCACAACGTCTGCTGCACGTCCGTCCGCGCGCTCGTGCCCGTACCGCGCAGGCGGGGGAGATCGCGGTAGACGACCTCGGCGATGACCTTCGAGTCGTAGACGTACTGGTTCTTCGCCGAAGGCCCGCGATCGAGCATCGGCAGCCGCTGGATGGGCGACGCCGCCTTGAACTCCTCGGTCGCGTCCAGCCACCCGTGGCTGTCGCGCTCGAAGGGGACCTCGAGCTCGTCGAGCAAGATGCGGATGCGGCGGACGTACGGCGACGTGTCGTGACCGAAGAGCTTGAGGGCCATGGAGGCGACTCTACGCCGCCCCGTCTTCGTCGTCAGTCCTCGGTCATCGTCATGCGCGACCAGGGGACCGGCTTGATCTCACCCGAGGCGATCCACCTTTGCAGCATGAACTTCTGGATCTTGCCGGAGGGGGTCATCGGGTACGCGTCGATGACGAACCACACGGCGGGGGCCTTGTGCGCCGCGAGCTTCTCGCGACAGTACGCGTGGAGAACATCGGGCGAGATCGATCGCTCCTTGTTGGCGGGGCGGATCACGGCGGCGATGATCTCCCCCCAGCGCTCGTTGGCGATGCCGACGACGCTGACGTCGCCCACGTCCTCGTGCGCGCCGAGGACGTCCTCGATCTCGCGTGGGTAGAGGTTCATCCCGCCGCGGATGATCATGTCCTTGAGGCGGGCGGAGATGCGCAGGTAGCCGCGGCTGTCGAGCGTGCCGACGTCACCGGTGTGGAGCCAGCCGTCCTTGCCCAGCGTCTGCGCGCTCAGCTCGGGGTCGCCGCTGTAGCCCATCATGCACTGGTAGCCGCGCACGACGATCTCGCCGGCGACGCCGACGGGGGTGGTCCTGCCCTCCTCGTCGATGATGCGGACGTCGGCCTGGGGGAGCGGGCGGCCGACGGTGCCGGACTGGTCCTCGACGCTGTCCTGCGGGGTGGTCACCGAGACGACGCCGTTGAGCTCCGTCTGGCCGAAGAGGATGACCAGCGCACACTCGAAGGCGGCCTTGGTGCGGCGGACGAGATCGGCCGAGACCATGGCGGCGCCGGTGAGCACCGCGACCATGCTCGAGTGATCGCGCGTGGAGAAGTCCGGGTGCGTGAGGAGCGCGAGGATCATCGTGGGGACGACGAGGGTGGTGTTCACCTTCTCGCTCTCGATCAGCTCGAGGACCATGCCCGGATCGAAGCCCGGGGCGATGACGAAGGTGCCGCGTTGCGCCCAGGTGCCGAACTCGCAGACCACCGCGCCGCCGACGTGGAAGAGCGGCATGGCGTTGAGCCACACGCCGCCGTCGGGGAAGCCGGCGCGCAGGGCGACGAAACGCGAGGTGTTGAAGGTGCCGTAGTGGTGCAGCTGCGCCCCCTTGGGGACGCCGGCGGTCCCGGAGGTGAACTGGATCTGCAGGAGCGCGTCCGGCGCCAGCCTGGGCAGCTCGATCTCGCTCCCCGCGGCGCCGGCGATGAAGCGCTCGAAGTCCTCGACGAGGTGCGCCTCGCGGAGGCTCGGGAGGCTCGCGCGCAGGGTGGCGATGGTCTCGGTGAGCGGGTTGTCGCGGAACTTCGCGGTGTGGAAGATGCCGGCGGCACCGGAGCTCTCGAGGATCACCTCGAGCTCGGCGGCGCGGTAGGCCGGGTTGATCGGTACGAGCACCAGGCCGGCGAAGTTCAGACCGAGCTGCAACAGGATCCACTCGGGTGAGTTGGGGGCGCAGATCGCCACCTTCTCGCCCGGCCGGAAGCGGGCCAGCAGCGCGCGCGCCGTCCGCTCCACCGTGGCCAGCAGCTCGACGTAGGTCCAGCGACGTCGCTGCGCCGGATCGGCCACGCCCCCATCGACGAGGGCGATGCGATCGGGGACCTCCGCCGCCGTCTTGCGGAGCACGTCGGAGAGCGTGACGTGCAGCAGCTCCTCGGTCGTGTCGGCCTGCCAGAACGATTCGGTCAGCTGGGTGTCGCTGCGCATGTCACTCCTCCGGACGCGCTTGCTTGTAAGGTGCAAACATCTCGCGGCTGATGATGTGCTTCATCACCTCGATCGACCCGCCGGCGATCTTCACCACGCGCGCGTCGGCGTAGGCGCGGGCGATGGGGTATTCCCACATGTAGCCCCAGCCGCCGAACAGCTGGAGGCACTCGTCGACCACCTTGCAGTGGAGGTTCGAGAGCCACATCTTCGCCATCGCCGCGTCCACCGAGTCGAGCTCCCCCTTCATGAAGAGGGAGATGCACTTGTCGGTGAAGTGGCGGCCGATGACCGCCTCGGTCTGCAGCTCGGCGAGCTTGAACTGGGTGTTCTGGAAGTCGGCGATGGTCTTGCCGAACGCCTTGCGCTGCGCGACGTAGTCGACCGTGTAGGCGATGACCGTCTCGCAGACGGTGGCCGAACGGATCGCCTGCGCGAGCCGCTCCTGCGCCAGCTTGGTCATCATCAGCTCGAAGCCTCTTCCTTCCAGGCCGAACATCGCCGAGGCGGGGACGCGGACGTCGTCGAGGAAGATCTCGGAGGTGTCCTGCGCCTTCATCCCCAGCTTGGCGAGGTTCTTCCCGCGACGGAAGCCGGGCGAGCTGCAGTCGACGAGGAAGAGCGTGACGCCCTTGGCGCCGGCGGTCGAGTCGGTCTTCGTCGCCAGCACGATGACGTCGCACAGCTGGCCGTTGGAGATGAAGACCTTCTGCCCGCTGATGATGAAGTCGTCGCCGTCCCGCACCGCCTTGGTGCGGATCGCCTTGAGATCGGAGCCCGCGTGCGGCTCGGTCATGCCGAGCGAGCCGATGGCCTCGCCGGTGACCATCCTCGGGAGCCACTGCTTCTTCTGCTCCTCGCTACCGAAGCCCTTGATGTACGTGGCCACGAGATCGGCGTGGATGAGGAAGCCCGGACCGGAGTACCCGGCGCGGGCCATCTCCTCGAAGACGACCACGTCGAAGAGGTAGTCGAGCCCGAGTCCGCCATACTCCTCGGGCACCGTGCAGCAGAGCATGCCGGCCTCGCCTGCCTTGATCCACAGCTCACGAGGGACGATGCCGTCGTGCTCCCACTGCTCGTGGAAGGGGGCGATCTCCTTCTCGATGAACTTGCGGACGGTGGCCCGGAAGGCGTCGTGCTCTTCGCTGAACAGCTCTCGTTTGATCACGTGATTTCCTTGCGAGGTTGCCCTCAGTACGACTTGGGAAGATCGAGCACCTTCTCGGCGATGAACGACATGATGAGCTGCTCGGTCACCGGCGCGATGCGGGTGATGGTCACCTCACGGAGCAAGCGCTCGACGTGGTACTCCTTGGCGTAACCGAAGCCGCCGTGGGTCATCACCGCCTGCAGCGCGGCGTTGTACCCGGCGCGCGCGCCGAGGAACTTGGCGCTGTTGGCCTCGGCGCCGCAGGGCTGGTGCTGGTCGTACAGCCAGGCCCCCTTCATCACCATGTTCCAGGCGGCCTCCAGATCCATCCAGTTTTCCGCCAGCGGGTGCTGGATCCCCTGGTTCTTGCCGATGGGGCGGCCGAAGACCTCGCGCTCCTTGGCGTACTTCACCGCGCGACGGAGCGCGTCCTGCCCGATGGCGATCGCCTCGGCAGCGATGAGCAACCGCTCCGGGTTGAGGCTGTGGAGGATGTAGGAAAATCCTTTCCCCTCCTCGCCGATGCGGTCCTCCTCGGGGATGAAGAGGTCCTCGATCTGGATCGAGTTGGAGTCGACCGCCTTGCGCCCCATCTTGTGAATCAGCTGCACTGCGATGCGCTTGTCTCGTTTTGCGCGATCGAGATCGGTGTAGAAGATGGTGATGCCGTCCGTCGGCCGCTTGCAGTCCTCGATCTTCGTGGTCCGCGTCAGCAGCATGATCTTGTTGGCCACCTGCGCGGTGGACGTCCAGACCTTGTCGCCGTTGACGAGGTAGCCGCCATCGACCTTCCTGGCGAAGGTCTTGAGCGCGGTGGTGTTGAGGCCTGCGTCCGCCTCGGTGAAGCCGAAGGCGACCTGGTCCTGCCCCTCGATGAGGCGGGGGAGCCACCTCTTCTTCTGCGCGTCGGTGCCGAAGACGACGATGGGGTGCGGGCCGAAGAGGTTGATGTGCACCGTGGAGGTGGCCGCCATGCCGCCGCCGTGGCTCGCCACCTCGTGCATCATGATGGCCGCCTCGGTGACGCCGAGGCCGGCGCCGCCGTACTCGGTCGGCATGGTGATGCCGAGCCAGCCGGCGTCGGCCATGGCGCGATGGAACTCGCGCGGGAACTCGCCGTCGTGGTCGCGGGCGAGCCAGTAGTCGTCGCCGAAGGAGCGGACGAGCGTGCGGACGCTCTCGCGGATGCTCTTGTGGTCGTCGCTGATGGAGAAGTCCATTTGTCCTTTTAGAGCCCGAGGGTGCGGCGCGCTTGCACGAGATGGGGGCGGTCGATCATCTGGCCGTCGATGCCGAGGGTGCCGGCGCCGGGGTCGGCGGCGAAGGCGTCGATGATGCGTTGGGCGTGGGCGCGCTCCGCCTCGGTGGGGGAGTAGGCCTCGTTGATGATGGCGACCTGGTCGGGGTGAATGGCGATGCGCCCGCGGAAACCGCGGCGACGGGAGGCGCGCGAGGTCGTGGCGAGGCCAGCGGAATCTTTGAAGTCGGTGAAGACGGTGTCGAGCGGGGGCACACCGGCGGCGGCGGCGGCGAGTAGACAGAGCGAGCCGGCGAGATCGTAGAGCGGCGAGTACTGCCCGTTCTCATCGCGGTTGGAGACGGCGCCGACGGCGGCGGAGAGATCTTCGGCCCCCCAGGTGACGCCGGCGAGGCGCGGGATCTTCGTGCTGGCGAAGCCCTGCATGTGGAGCATGGCCGGCGCGGTCTCGGTGGCGACCGGGATGATCTTGATGCTGCCGGCGTCGATGCCGGCGCGCGCCTCGAGCACGTCGAGGTAGTGGCCGAGCTGGACGATGTCGTCGACACCGTTGGTCTTGGGGATGACGATTCCGGCGAGCCCGGGGACCACGACGGTGGCGAGATCGCCCTGCGCCAGGCCGGTGTCGAGCGGGTTGATGCGTACGTACAGCTTCGCCGTGAGCTTGCTCGCCTGGGCGGCGATGAACTCGGCCGCGGTGGTGCGGGCGCCGACCTTGCGCGACTCGGCGACGGCGTCCTCGAGGTCGAGGATGAGCACGTCGGCCGGGTTGGTCGTCGACTTGGCCAGCTTGCGCTCGCTGTCCGCCGGGACGAAGAGGAGCGAGCGGATGGGGGCGCTGCTCCGCGTCTGGACCGTCATTTCCCCTCCGGGCGCTTCATCATCAGCGCCTGGCGCACGGTGGAGCAGACCAGCTCGTTCTTCTGGTTCAGCCCCTCG
This sequence comes from Labilithrix luteola, assembly GCA_026225435.1. GTDB lineage: Bacteria > Myxococcota_A > Polyangia > Polyangiales > Polyangiaceae > JAMFST01. The sequence continues at coordinate 2,462 of JAMFST010000059.1, read as the reverse complement.
TGGAGGAAGGTGACGATGCCAGCGGTGGGGCGCGACTTGCTCGCCCGGATCTCCTTCACCGTGGTGCGGGAGTGGAGCGTGTCGCCGGCGAAGACGGGGTGAGGGAAGAGCGTCTCGGTCATGCCGAGGTTGGCGATGGTGGTGCCGAGCGTGGTGTCCTGGATCGACAGTCCGATGACCAGGCCGAGGGTGAAGATGCTGTTGACCAGCGGGCGGCCGAACTCGGTCCCCTTGCAGTACTCGGCGTCGATGTGGATGGGCGCAGGGTTGTACGTCGCGTTGCTGAACCACATGCTGTCTGCCTCGAGCACCGTTCGCCGGATCTCGTGCTCGAATGTCTGCCCGACGATGAACTCCTCGAACCAACGACCCGTCATGAAAGAAGCTCCCAGGTCTGAGTGACCTTGTGAATGGTACACCACCGTACGATCTCGAACCAGACCCGAAAGACACTCCCCGCATGACGCACGCTGTCAAAGCCGCCGGCGTCAACCAGCAGGTGCTGCTCACGAGCCGCCCCGAGGGTATTCCCCAGGCCGAGCACTTCACCATCGCAGAACGCCCCGTCCCCGCGCTCGGAGCGCCGGAAAAACGCGAGGTGCTCATCCGCAACGAGTGGCTCGCCGTCGAGCCGGCGATGCGCGGCTGGGTGAACGCGGTGGCGAACTACTCCGAGCCGGTGGCCATCGGCGCGGTGATGCGCGCCTTCGCCGCGGGGCGGGTCGTCGCCTCGAACGATCCGCGGTGGAAGGTCGGCGACGCGGTCACGGGGCTGTTTGGCTGGCAGGACTACGCGCTCGTCGGCAGCGACGTGGTCGAGCGGCGCATCGAGGAGGACGACTTGCCGATGTCGACCGCGCTCGGCGTGCTCGGGATCAACGGCCTGACCGCGCATCATGGGCTCCTCGCCATCGGGCAGCCCAAGGCGGGGGAGACCGTGGTGGTGTCGACCGCCGCCGGCGCCGTCGGGGCGTGCGTGGGGCAGATCGCCAAGACCCTCGGCTGCCGCACCGTGGGGATCACGGGAGGCGAGACGAAGCGGAAACTATGTCTCGAGCGCTTCGGTTACGACGCGGCGGTCCCTCGGGCGGCGGTTGATTCGCTTGAAGATCTGAAGAATTCTGGCTCGCCTCGACGGAGAACACCTTATCGTCGTCGTCGGGGGGGCGGCTGGCTTGAATTCTTCCGACCAAGAGGAGGTCCGGCTCGCTCGCGCGGCTCTGGAGAAGCGCCCCTCGTCGGGCTCGCGCGCTCGGCGAGGGAATCGTCGTCGGAGTCCTCCTCTTGCACGAGGCCGGTCACTTCGTCGCCATGCGGGCGCTCGGTTACCAGGATGTTCGCATCCTCTTCCTGCCGATGCTCGGTGCCGTGACTGCGGGGCAACGCAACGGAGCGACGACGTGGAAGCACGTCGTCGTCTTGCTGGCCGGTCCGCTTCCCGGGCTGGTGCTGGCGCTCGCTCTGTGCGCTGGCGGGCTGCGCTCGGCCCTGGAGAGCAGTCTGGCGTGGAGCCTCTTGCTCATCAACCTGTTCAACCTCCTTCCCTTCGCTGGGCTGGATGGGCAACAGCTCCTCGAAGAAGCGGTCTTCCGTCGGCAGCGTCACGTCGCCCTCGCGTTCCGCGTCGTCACGATGGTGGCGATGTTCGCTTATGGCGCCCGTCACCACGACCGGCTGCTGGCGCTCCTTCCACTGGTCTTCGTCGTCCCACTGATTCGCTCGTTCCAGCTCGCCAAGGTGGGGGATCGGCTGAAGAGCGAGGGGCTCGTCCCGCCGCAGGACATCGCGGCGGTCGACGACGCGACCCTTCTCACGCTCCTCAAGCGCGTCGGTTCGTTCGCGGCCGAGCGCCTCTTCATCATTGCCACCAAGGGGCCGGACAGTGAGCGCTGTCTTCGCTCCTTCGAGCCTCCGCGGTGATTCAGGCCGGGGATGGTGACGAGCGACTGCGGATCGGCCCGGCGGCCAGGGGTCTCCTGATCGCCGTTTTGACGTAGATGAACGCGGATTCAGCTACGTCGGTCGTCGCGACGCGGTAGCTGAATCACCGTTCATCTACGTCGAAAATCGAGAACGGGCACCCCCCACCGCCAGTCCCTCGGGCGGCGGTTGATTCACCTCGCCGTCTGAAGAGCGGTGACGCGAGCCTGCAAGGTGGACGCTGCCGGCGGAGGCGGGGCGTCTGCTGCGTCGAGGGGGACGAGCGGGAGCGTCGAGCGGAACAGGATCCACTTGCCGGCGTGGTCGACGACGTTCGCCTCGGGCGCGAGCGCGGCGGCCAGCAGATCGCGATCCTGCGGGCCGGGGGCGTAGACGAGGAACCACTCGAAGCGCGTGAGGTCGACGCCGGGCGCGAAGCTGGAGGAGCTGAACGTGAGGCGGAGCAGCGCCTCGTCCCATCGCGCCTCGCGACGGATCACCACGGGGGCGTTCGGATAGTCCGCGAGGGAGTGCAGGACACG
>JAMFST010000603.1 GCA_026225435.1 Labilithrix luteola | reverse complement strand
TGAGCCGCGCCAGGACGTCGAGCGAGCCCGCGCGCTCCACGTGGGTCGTCGCCCGCTGGTGGAAGGTGAGCGCGCGCGCCTCGTCGTGCAGATCGTTGAGCGCGATCTGCGCGGCGCGCACCCACAGATCCGAGGCGGTCGCCTCGTCCCCCGGGTTGGATCGCTCGACCGCCGCCGCTTGCTCGGCCAGCAGCTCCACCAGCTCGGCGTTGCGTCCGGACGCGCGCAGCACGTCGGCCAGCGCGGTCACCGTCGGCCCGTCGTGCGGCAGATCGACCAGCGCCTCGCGCAGGATCTCGATCGCCTCGTCGGGCATCCCCTCCTCGCGGTACAGCTCCGCGAGCTTCTGTCGCAGGAGAGCCTTCCCCGCCGCATCCCCCTCCGCCTTGATCTGCCGGCGGCGCAGGGTCAGCTGCGGCTCGAAGGAGACCGCTTTGCGGTACAGATGGAGCAGCCGATCGGCGACGCGCGGATCGCCCGGCATCTCGTCGAAGAGCTGCTCGAGGATGGTCATCGCGCGCACGTCGTCGCCGAGCTTCTCCTCGGCCGTCTCGGCCGCCTCGACCCGCAAGCGCCGCGTCTTCTCCTTGGGGAACGGCAGCAGCGCGCCCGCCTCGAGCACCCCGAAGACACGCTCGAAGTCATGCGCCTCGGCGTGCACGCGGGACAGCTCGGTGACCGCGTACGATGCGGAAGCGAGCGGAGCGTCCGCGTCCTCCGGCGTCTTGGCCGCCTTGGCGCGATCCGCCGCCAGCGACAGCAGCTTGCCCAGCACGTCACGCGCGAGCACGCGGTCACCCGCGGCCAGCGCCGTCTCCGCCGCTTCGCGCAGCAGCGCGAGATCTCCACCGGTCGCGCCGGAGAGACGGAGCAAGCTGTCGACCAGCGGCAACCCGCGCGCCCGCCGCTGCAGCGCGGCGAGATCGGCGAGCAAGCTCGCGCTGTGCGGATCGTGCGAGAGAGCGCGCACCAGCGCCACCTCGGCGGCGTCGGCGTCGCCCAGCTGATCGCGGTACCAGACGGCCAGCCGCTCCTCGGCGTCACGCGCTCGGTCGACATCCAGGCCGGCGATCTGCACGCGCTCCTCGGCGGCGCGCGTCGCTTCGGCCCAGGCGTTGGCCAGGTGCGCCGCCGTCTCGTACGCGTCGAGCAGCTGCTTGGTGACGCCGCTGTCCTCGCTCGCCTTGATCGTCTCCACCAGCGCCCGCGCCGCCGCTCCCCAGGAGCCGGTCAGCCCGCCGACGCGGATGGTCGCCAGCGCCGCCGGCAGATCCTTCGGCAGCTCGCTGGCCACCCGCGCGAAGGCCGCCAGCGCCTGCGCCAGATCCCCGATGCGCGTCTCCAGCAGCTCGCCCAGGCGGAAACGGAGGCCCGCCACCCAGCCGCCCGTCTCGTTGCGCCGCGTCTCCAGCACCTCGCGACCCGCGTCGATCAACCCGTGCCACTCGCCGGTGACCTCGGCCAGCCGCGCCAGCGACGCCTCGACGTCGCGTCGCTCCGGAGCGCGCACGAAGGCCCGCCGCAAGAGCGAGAACGCCCGCGCCGGATCTTCGCGGCGCCCCTCGGCGATCTCCGCCGCCTCCTCGAGCACGGCCACCACGTCGGCCTCGTTGGCCGCCGTCTCCATGCGCGCGTCGGTGAGATCGAGCACCCGGGCCCAGTCGTTCGACGCGACCCCGGCGTCGTAGAGTGCACGCACTGCGCGGGTGCGCTGCGTCGCGTCCGACGCCAGCCGCTCCATCCCCAGGCGGGCGAGCTCGTTGGTCGGGTCGGCGACGAGCGCCGCTTCGTAGCTGGTGACCGCCTTCTCCGGGTCGCCCAGGTTCTCGCGCCAGACGTCGCCGAGCTCGCGCAGGAGCGGCGCACGGGTAGCCGGACTGTCGGCGCGCGTGGCCGCCGCGTCGAGCAGCTGCGCCAGCGCCTTCCACTGCCCCGCCCCGCGCAGGAGCGCGGAGAGAGCCTCGGTCGTCTCCACGTTGGCACCGAAGGCCACCTCGATGGAGCGCCAGGTCTCGATGGCCTGCTGCGTCTCCCCCAGCTCGCGCTGCAGCACGACCGCCATGCGCACGCGGTCGGCGCGTTGCTCCGGCGCCGGACCGGCGAGCCCCGCGCGGCGCTCGAGCGCCCCCAGCAACGGCCGCCAGCGCTGGGCGTTCTCGAACAGATCCACCAGGCCATCGAGCGCGGCGCGATCTTCCGGATCCGCCGTCAGCCGCGCTTCCCAGGACTGCACCGCGCGGTCGACGAGATCATGCCTCGTGGCCAGCGCGGCGGCGTCCCCGAGCGCCTTCTTCTTCGTCTCCGCCTCGGGCTCGAGCCGCGCGAGGCGCTCGATCACGTCGAGTCGTTCCAGCTCGCGACCGGCGCGCGCCAGCAGCGCGTCGAGCCGCCTCGTCGCGTCGAGCCGCATCGCGTCCGGCGGCACCATCCGCTCGACGGCGAGGAACAGATCGATCGCCCGCGGCTCGTCGCCGAGACGCTCGGAGTAGGCGCGCGCCGCCCGCAGCGAGAGCCCCGCGCGCAGGTTGATGTCGAGCGTGGTCTCCGCCGCGCCGACGAGCACCTCGGCAAACCGGTGGTACTGCCCCACCTGCTCCGCCGTCGCCTCGAGATCCGCGCGGTGCGTCTCCGAGGCCGGCTCGAGCATCACCAGCGCCACCTCGTGACCGAGCGCCTGCTCGGGCACCCCGAGCCCCTTGTGGAGCGCGGCGATCTCCCGGTGCCGCCGCACCAGATCGGGTAGCGCGGTCATCGTCTCGATCTCGATCTCCAGCATGCGCACCCGGTCGGAGGTGCGGTCGACGCCGTCGTAGTAGCGCTCCTTGAGGAACGCGGCGGCGCGCTGGCGGATCAGGTTGTTCTTGGCGACGATCGGCGGCACCGAGGCGCGCGGCGGGCGAGCGGTCTCCCCTGGCGTGGCGACGGCGAGCACGCGCTCGAGGAGCGCGGTCGGATCGACCCCGGGGACCTTGAGGACGTCCTCGTGCTCCACCAGCTCCTCGATCGACTCGAGCGCCTGCGCGCCGTCCTTCAGCTCGTCGAGCAGCAGGCGGATCACCCGAGCACGCGTCTCCTGCGCCGCCTCCGGGCTGATGCTGGGCAAGCGCCCGCGGAGCAAGGTGACCAGCTCGCGATGCGACCCGTTGCGCTCGTAGAGGCGCTCGAGCGAGGCCGACAGACGCGTGTTGCCCGGCTTCAGCTCGAGGAGCTGCTCGAGGTACCCGGTGGCGCGGCTGGAGCTGCCGGCAAAATCCTTGGCGATCTGCGCCACGTCCTCGAGGAGCGCGACCTTCTCGGCCCCCTCGGCAGCCGCGATGACCCGGTCGTAGAGGGTGAAGAGATCGTCCCAGCGCTCGGCCGCGTCGAAGAGCAGCTTGAGCCGGTCGAAGGCCCAGCTGCAGCTCGGGTCCACCTCGATGATCCGCTGGAGCAGCGGAACCGCGCTGTTGGGGTCGTCGGACCACTCCTCGGCGAAGGCCACCGCGCGCTCGCCGACCTCGAGGGTCACGTCGCGCGCCAGCGAGCCACCGAGCACGATCTCGTACAATTGAACGAGCGGCTGCGGGGTCGACAGCTCGCGGGCGAGCGCCTCGGCCTTGTCCCACAGCGTCGGCACCGCCGGTAGCTCGGCGGCGGCGGAGAGCACCGTCTCGAACGCCTTATCGCGATCGCCGCTGGCGCCGATGACCTCGATGAGCCGCTCGTACCAGCCACGCCGTTGCTCCGGCGGTCCGGAGGTCTCGGCCAGGAGGCGCTTGAGGATGTTCGTCTCCACGGCGGGGGAGTCGGCCTGCTCGAGCGCTCGCTCGAGGATCTCGACGGCGCCGTCGTGGCCGGCAGGGTGGGAGAGCAATCGCGAGCTCAAAGCGAGAGCCCCTTCATCGTCCGGGCGTGCATCGAGAATCTCCGCGAGGCAGCCGATCGCCTCGTCCAGTCGTTCACCACGTTCCACCAGCAGCTTGGCGATCTCGAGATCGAGCGCCAAGCGAGAACCCCCCTCGGATCGATCACGGCGACCGAAGAGCGCGCGTGCCCCTTCGTCGATGTCGCCGCGCGCGAGAGCCAGACGGCCCACGCGAGCCATCGCCTCCACGTCGTCGGGGTCTTGCTCGAGGACCTCACGAGCGAGCTTCTCGGCTTGGGTCGCCGAGCCCGCCGCTTCCTCCATCACCGACCACTCGACGCGTGCCCGCCGCCGCTCGTCCTCCGAGCCGTGCTCGAGGCGGAAGGCGAAGAGCCAGCGGCGGTGCTCGAAGGCCTCGCGCGTCGGGGTCGCCACCAGCAAGCGCTCGAAGGCCTGCACCGCGGCGCGCCGGCGCGGATCGTCGAGCGCCGGTGAGCCGAGCAGCGCGCGGAAAGCGAGCGCCGCGCGGTCCCACGTTTCGGCGGTCGCCGAGAGGACCCGCGTCTTGGCCGCGAGCAGCTCGACCACCCCGGCGTGCCCCGCCAGCTTCTCCACCGTCTCGAGCTGCGCGTCGATGGCCGCCTCGAAGTCGCGACCGTGCGCACCTTCCGTGGCCACGCGCTCGAGCACGGCCATGATCTCCCGGTCGTCGGGCATGGCGACGAAGGCGCGGGTGGCGGCGGCAAAGGCATCGGCGCGCCTTCCGAGGGCGTCGCCGTGGATCTGGATGAGCCGCAGCCACAGCCCGCGCGCCTCGTCGCGCCCCTCCGTCGTGCGGAGGATCGCCTCGAGCAGCTCGGGGATGGGGGCGAAGGACTGCGCCGTCTCGTACAGGAGAACGAGCGAG
>JAMFST010000602.1 GCA_026225435.1 Labilithrix luteola | reverse complement strand
GCCGTCGAGGAGAGCCTCGCGCTCGTCGTCGTCATGACCACCCCCGGCGCGGCGTCGACCGTCGCGCTGGCCATCGACCGCGCCCGGATGGAAGAGGCGCTGGGGACCGTCGCCGGAGACGACACGCTGTTCATCGCCCCCAAGAAGACCTCGAGCACGCAAGCGCTCGCCAAGAAACTTCGCACCACCTGGAGGAAGACCTGATGAAGAAGAAGATCGTATTGGCCTATTCCGGCGGACTCGACACCTCGGTGCTCGTCCGCATTCTCGGCGAGGACTACGGCTACGACGTGATCGCCTGTCACATCGACGTTGGCGAGGCGCGTGATCCGGAGCTGATCGCCGCCCGCGCCAAGCGCGCCGGTGCCCACGCCGTCGAGGTCATCTCGGCGCAGGAGGAGTACGTCACCGACTTCTGCTTCCCCGCGCTGCAGGCCAACGCGCTGTACGAGGGCGTCTACCCGCTCAGCGCCGCGCTCTCCCGCCCGCTCATCGCCAAGCACCTGGTGAAGATGGCGAAGAAGCACGGCGCCACCGCCGTCGCCCACGGCGCCACCGGCAAGGGGAACGACCAGGTCCGCTTCGATCTCGCGGTGAAGGGCATCGCCCCGGAGCTGGCCATCGTCGCCCCGCAGCGCGAGAAGAACATCACCCGCGACGCGGCCATGGAGTACGCGGCCAAGCACGGCATCGAGGTCCCCACGACCAAGAAGAGCCCCTTCAGCGTCGACGAGAACGTCTGGGGTCGCAGCATCGAAGGCGGCATCCTCGAGGACCCGAACGCGGAGCCGCCGGAGGAAGCCTTCGCCTGGACCAAGAGCCTCAAGGACGCGCCCAACGAGCCGATCTACGTCACCGTCGGCTTCCAGGGCGGCACGCCCGTCAGCCTGGACGGCGTCGCCATGCCGCCGCTGACGCTCGTTCGCAAGATCGGCGCCCTCGCCGGTGAGCACGGCGTCGGCCGCATCGACCTGATGGAGAACCGCGTGGTCGGCATCAAGACCCGTGAGACGTACGAATGTCCGGCCGCGATCGCGCTCATCACCGCGCACAAGGATCTCGAGCGCTTCTGCACCCTGGGCATGAGCCACCGGGTGAAGACCGGCCTCGACACCAAGTACGCCGAGCTGATCTACGAGGGCTTCTGGTTCTCGCCGCTGCGCGAGTCGCTGCAGGCGTTCAACGACGTGCACGACAAGAACACCACCGGCGAGGTCCGCCTGCGCCTGTTCAAGGGCTCGTGCGTAGCCGTCGGCCGCACCTCGCCCTTCGGCGTCTACAACCACAACATGAGCACCTACGGCGTGCAGGACAAGTTCGACCACCGCGCCGCCGAGGGTTTCATCCAGCTCCTCGGGATGCAGCTGGCCGAGCACTCGCGCATCCACGCCGGCGGCGCCACCATCCACACCGAGGCCCACGCGGCCAAGGTCAGCAAGTGATTGCCAAGACCGCCGCGGCGGGCGGCAACGTCCTCGACCCGCGCATCCTCGCGTTCACGAGCTCCCTCGCGCAGGACCTCTCGCTGGTGCGCGAGGATCTGGTGGGGAGCCTCGCGCACGTGACCATGCTCGGCAAGACCGGGCTCATCCCGGCGGACGTCGCCTCCGCGCTTCGCGGCGGTCTGCTGGCGCTGGCCACGGAGCTGAAGGAGGGGACGCTCGCGCTCCCCGACGAGGAAGACGTGCACATGGCGATCGAGGGGGTCCTCGCGGCTCGCCTCGGTCCGCCCGCCGCGCTCCTCCACACCGCGCGCTCGCGCAACGATCAGGTGGCGACCGTCCTGCGGCTGCACGTGCGCGAGGCGAGCCGGCTCGCGCTGACCGCGCTGTCGTCGCTGGCGCTCTACCTGGTCGACCGCGCGGAGGCGGAGCGCGACTTGGTGCTCCCGGCATACACCCACCGGCAGCGCGCGCAGCCGGTGTCGCTCGCCTACTTCTGGCTCAATCACGCGACGGCCCTGACCCGCGATCTCGACACGTTCAGCGCGGCCTACGCGCAGGCCAACGTGCTGCCGCTCGGCGTCGGCGCGATCGCCGGGACCTCGCTGGCGATCGACCGGCAGCTGGTCTGCGATCGCCTCCACTTCGCCAGCCTGTCGCTCAACGGGATGGACACCGTCGGCGATCGTGACTTCGAGCTCGACTACGCCTACGCGGCGGCGCGCCTGCTGGTGCACACCAGTCGCCTGGCGGCCGATCTCGTCGACTTCGCCTCGCAGGAGTTCGGCTTCGTCCGCCTCGACGGCGACCTCGCCTGCGGCTCCAGCATGATGCCGCAGAAGCGGAACCCCGACGTGTTCGAGCTGATTCGCGGCAAGTCGGGCGCCGCCATCGGCGATCTCGTCGCGCTGCTCACCACGGTGAAGGGGCTGCCGTCGGGGTACAACCGCGACCTGCAGGAAGACCGCGGCGCCATCCTGGCGACCGAAGCGCGCGTGAACGCGGTGCTCGCTGCGCTCGACGTGGCGCTCCCGCGGGTCCACTTCGACGCCGCCAGGTGCGGCCGCGCGGTGGACGAGGACGCGATGCAGGCGACGGATCTGGCCGAGGCGCTGGTGTCCAAGGGGATGCCGTTCCGCGTCGCCTACCAGGCGGTCGGCTCGCTGGTGCGTCTGTGCCAGGAGGAGAAGATCCCGCTCGCCAAGGTCACCCTGGAGAAGGCGCGCTCGGTCGACGTGGCCTTCGACGAGGAGGTGCTCGTGGCGGCCGATCCGCGCGCCTCGGTCGGGCGGAAGGTGAGCGCCGGCAGCACCGGCCCGGCGTCGATCGACGCGCAGATCACCGAGCTGCGCAAGCGGCTGCAGTCCGCCAAGACCGCCGCCGCGCGCATGCCGAACCTCGACGCTCTCCTCGCGTCGTTCAACGCTTCCTGGACCTGAAAAGAACCGCGAGATGAAACGCGACTTCCTCCGCCTGTCGGACCTCTCCGCCACCGAGCACGAGACCCTCTTCCACCGCGCCGTCCAGCTGAAGAAGGAGCGCGCCGCCGGTCGCCGCCACCAGACGATGAACGGGAAGATCCTCGCGCTCGTCTTCGAGAAGGCCTCCACGCGCACGCGGCTCTCCTTCGAGGCGGGCATGATGCAGCTCGGTGGGAGCGCCGTCGTGCTCGACTCGCAAGGGAGCCAGATGGCGCGCGGCGAGCCGCCGGAGGACACCGCGCGGGTCACCTCGCGCTACGTCGACGGCATCATGTACCGCACCTTCTCCGAGGAGCGGCTCCAGCTCTTCGCCAAGGCGGCGACCGTGCCGGTGATCAACGGCCTGTCCGACGGCGGCCACCCGGTGCAGCTCCTGGCGGACATCATGACGGTGCGCGAGCGCCTCGGCGGGATCGCGGGCAAGCGCGTGGCGTTCCTCGGCGACTGCACCAGCAACGTGGCGCGCTCGTGGATCGAGGCGGCGAGGCTCTTCGGTTTCGAGCTGCGCCTCGGGGCGCCGGATGCCTACGCACCCTCGGCTTCCGATCTGCGCGACGCGCGCGGCGCCGCTCGCCTGGTGAACGCGCCGGCCGAGGCGGTCCGCGACGCTGACGTGGTCTGCACCGACGTGTGGACCAGCATGGGGCAGGAGGAGGAATCAGCCCGCCGCCGCACCGCGCTCGCCGGCTACGGAGTCGACGCGGCGCTGGTGAAGCAGGCCGCGGCGCACGCCATCGTTCTGCACTGCCTGCCCGCGCACCGCGGCGAGGAGATCACCGCCGAGGTCATCGACGGCCCGCAGTCCGCCATCTTCGACGAGGCAGAGAACCGCATGCACGCGCAGATGGCGCTGGTGGAGCTGCTGCTAGGCGCGCCGCGCACGCCCATCTGAGGGAGGCCGACGATACGTCTCGCCGACCTCCCAGGCACACAGACCGACGATGACGGCGCCCAGCAGCGAGAACCCCGCGGTGACCAGCGCCGCGACGTGCGGGGGGTCGACGAGCATCCAAAGAGTGGGTATGCACCTAACGGCGGGGACGCAAGATGAATTGCGCCGCGTAGCATCCCCCACAGGAGCCCCATGACCACCACCGACGCCTCGTCCGAACGCAACGCGCAGCAGATCCGCTCCCTGGTGAAGTCGAGCGGGGAGCTCGAGCTCTCCCTCGCCGCCATCCCCGTGCCCGTCCCGCAGGATCACGAGGTGGTCGTGCGCGTCGACGCGGCGCCGCTCAACCCGTCGGACATCGGGCTCTTCTTCGGCGCGGCGGACCTCAGCACGGCGAAGGTGTCGGGCACGGCGGCCTCGCCCGTCGTCACCGCGACCGTCCCCGAGGCGGCGCGCAAGTCGATGGCCGGGCGGGCCGATCAGTCGATGCCGGTCGGGAACGAAGGGGCCGGGCTGGTCATCGCCGCCGGCAAGTCGGCCGCGGCGCAGGCGCTGGTCGGCAAGATGGTCGCGTTCCTCGCTGGCGGCGGGAGCTACTCCACCGTGCGTGCCGTGCCGGCGGAGATGTGCCTCGTGTTGCCGCCCGGTGCCACCGCGGTCGAGGGCGCCTCGTCCTTCGTCAATCCGCTCACCGCGCTCGGCATGGTGGAGACGATGCGCCGCGAGGGGCACACCGCGCTGGTGCACACCGCCGCGGCCTCGGCGCTCGGCTTGATGCTGAACCGCATCTGCCAGAAGGACGGAATCGCGCTGGTGAACGTGGTGCGCAAGGCCGAGCAGGAGACGATCCTCCGCGAGATCGGCGCCCAGCACATCGTCAACTCCAGCTCGCCGACCTTCACCGCGGATCTCGCCGAGGCGATCGCCGCCACCGGCGCCACCCTGGCGTTCGACGCGCTCGGCGGCGGCACCCTCGTCGGCCAGATCCTCACCGCCATGGAAGTCGCCGCCGCGAAGAAGGCGCCCGGCTACAGCCGCTACGGCACCGACGTGCACAAGCAGGTGTACATTTATGGTGGGCTCGACACCTCGCCGACCACCTTCGGCCGCGGCTTCGGCATGGCCTGGGGCGTCGGCGGCTGGCTGGTGTTCCCCTTCCTCCGCAAGGTCGGGCCGGAGGTCGCGGCGCGGCTGAAGGAGCGCGTCGCCGCGGAGCTGACGACGACCTTCGCGACCAGCTACGTGAAGCAGATGTCGCTCGCCGAGACGCTGCAGCTCGACAACATCCACGGCTATTACAAGCGCGCGACGGGCGAGAAATACCTGGTCCTGCCGAACCGCGGGTAGGCGGCCTTCACGGCCCGGGAGCGAGCGACGAGCGGCTCGAGCCGGTGTCCACCTTCTGGCGCCAGCGCCCGCGCCGGAACTGGAGGGTGAGCTCGCGGACGCTGTGCGCCGCGGTCCCTTCGCGCTCGGTGCCCAGGCTGTCGCCGCCGTCAGCCTGGAGGAAGCGATTGAAGCCGAGGAGCCCGGCGCGCACGGCCCCCTCGGCCTCGACGAAGCCCATGCTCCAGTCGACGAAGGTGGGGGCCACGAGCTCACCGCGAAAGACGCGGACGATGCGCTCGTGCCGCGGATCGCGCGAGATGAGGGCGTAGAGCTCGTCGACCTCGGCGGCGGGCCCTTCGAGCACCTGGAGGAACGAGCCTTCGGCGTGGAGCAAGATGCCGGTCACCCCGCGGCGCCGGTTGCTGGCGCGCGCCGCGGCGAGGAGATCGCGCAGCGCCGTGGCGGAGAAGGGGGTACGAGCCGCGCTGATGTAGGCGAGCTGTAGGAGCGGCGACGTCATGCTGACGATCACGAACGGCGGCTCGTGACGCGACTTGAGCACGGGCAAGCGCAAGTCGCGCCTTCCGTGCTCCGCGCTCAGCGCTCTTCCTGCGACAGCTGGCGGATCGCCGCGCCGTCCACGCCGGGATCGACCTTCCAGCCGCTGCAGGTGGAGCCGGCGGTCTCGGCCGAGAAGCGCTGCTGGAACTTGGCGAGCGCGTCCTCCACGGTCTTGCCGGTGTAGCTCATGGAGATCTGGCCGACCGGCTTGTGCGTCTTGATCGAGTAGAGCGAGACCGACAGCTCGAAGGCGTTCTTGTCGGTGACCGGCCCACGCGAACCGCCGCGGGTGCCGCCCATGCGGCCGCG
>JAMFST010000601.1 GCA_026225435.1 Labilithrix luteola | reverse complement strand
GCAGCCGCGGCCGGTCTCGGCGTGATGGGCGACCCGGCGAGCATCAGCGCGCTGCGGGCGCGGCTCGACGTCGAGACCGATCCCGCGGTCAAGAGCGCGCTCGAGCGCTCCGTCGCCGCCATCCAGGCGAGCGCCAGTGCGAACAGCGGCAACGCGGCCGCCACCCGCTGGTTCCTCCGCGCCGGCGGGGCGAAGAACTCGTCGGCCATCCGCACCCCGGCGATGACCGCGGCGCTCGACAGCGCTCTGCGCCAGCACATGGCGCAGGTCCCGGGCGCCACCTTGACGGACAACGCCCCGCCGGGGAGCCCGTTCGTGCAGATGGACGGCGTCCTCCTCTCGCTCACCTCGGCGACCCACGGCCAGAGCATGACCGTGCGCGCCGAGGTCGAGATCTCCATGCGCAAGCTCCCCGAGCACGCCCTGCGCGGCACGCTCACCGGCTCGGCGACGACGATGGCCGATCCGAAGATCCCCCGCGACGCGCTCGACCGCCTCCGCGGCGACGTCATCGACGGAGCGGTGCAGAGCGCGCTCCGGGGCGCCGAGCAGGGCTTGATCGCCGCCGCGAAGTGAACGACAAGGGCACGGTGCAAGGCCCGCGCGTCCTCTTCGTCTCCAAGCCGATCGCTCCGCCGTGGCACGACGGGTCGAAGAACCTCGTTCGTGACGTGGCCAGTCACCTGACGTCGGCCCGCCCGACGGTGATGACCTTGCCGGGCACGGCGCCGCTCTCTCCGCGCGTCACCATGGACCCGGTGTACGCCGTGGCGGGCAGCTTCGCCCCCGGTCTGGCCGCCAACGCCCGCGTGCTGCGTCGCCTCTGCTTCGGCGATCCGCTCGACCTCTGGCACTTCGTCTTCGCCCCCAACCCGGCGTCGTCCTCGGCCGCGCGCATCGCTCGCCAGACGCGCCGGCTCACCGGCTTTCGCGGCCCCGTCGTGCAGACCATCGCCAGCGCCCCGCGTGAGTTCGAGGGGATCGGCCGCTGGATCTTCGGCGACAAGGTCATCGTCCTCTCCGAGTGGATGCGCGGCCGCCTGCTCGCCTCCGGGCTCGACGCCTCGCGCCTGGTGGTCATCCCGCCGTGCGCCGCCGCACCCGAGCCCCCCTCGGCCGAGCGCCGCGCCGCTGCCCGCAAGCTGATCGACGCCGACGGGCCGGTGCTGCTGTACCCCGGCGACTACGAGGTCTCCCGCGGCGCGCAGACCGTCGCCGAGGCGGCCACCGCGCTGCTCGAGGGGATCCCCGACGCCACGCTGGTCTTCGCCTGCCGCCCCAAGACGCCGCGCGCGCACGAGGCGCGACGCGTGCTCGAGGCCGCGCTCCTCCAGTCGGGTGTCGCCGAGCGGGTGCGCCACGTCGGCGAGGTGAACGACATGGCCGCGCTGATGGCCGAGAGCGCGCTGGTCCTCTTCCCGGTGGACGATCTGTACGGCAAGGTCGACGTACCGCTCGTCCTCCTCGAGGCGCTCGCCCTCGGCATCCCCATGGTCCTCGCCAGCGAGGGGCCGCTCGAGGCGGTCTCCACCGCGCGCTTCTCCGAGCCGGGCGACGCCGCCGCTCTCGCCGAGACCGCGCTCGATCTGTACCGCTCGCCGGAGCAGATGTCCGCCCAGCGCGAGGCGGGCCGAGCCCTCCACGCCGGGCGCTTCGCTCCCCCCGTCGTCGCCGCCGAGTACGACGCGCTCTACGCCTCGCTGGCGTCGTAGCCGGCCTCCACGGCCGACCTCGCGTCGCGGCCCGGCGCGGCGCTTTACTTCGTACGCGAACAAGTTATGTACTTCGCGCACGAACCAATTCCTGGAAGGTGCCCCGTGACCGATCTCATCAAGGCAAGCAACGAAGCCGGCGTCCTCACCCTCGTCATCGATCGACCGGCGAAGAAGAACTCGCTGACCGACGCGATGTACAAGTCCCTGGCGGACGCGCTGGAAGCGGCCGATCGCGACGCCACCGTGCGGGTCGTCCTGCTCCGCGGAGAAGGGGATGCCTTCACCGCCGGGAACGACCTGGGCGAGTTCGCCGCCTCGGCCGCGCAAGGCGGGAGCCTGCCCGTCAACACGGCGCGCTTTCTCCACGCCCTCGCCGCGCTGAGCAAGCCGCTGGTCGCCGCCGTGCAGGGGCGCGCGGTGGGCGTCGGGACGACGATGCTCCTCCACTGCGATCAGGTGATCCTCGCCGAGAACGCGCTCCTCTCGGCCCCGTTCGTGAACCTCGCGCTGGTGCCGGAGGCGGCCTCGAGCCTCCTCTTGCCAGCGCGCATCGGCTACGCCCGCGCCTTCGCCGTCTTCGCCCTCGGCGAGCCGATCAAGGCGCAGGACGCGCTCGCCTGGGGGATCGCCAACGCGGTCGTCCCGGTGGAGCAGCTGGTGGCGACCGCGAGCGACCTGGCGAAGAAGCTGGCGGCCCGGCCGCTCGGCTCCCTGCAGGCGACCAAGACGTTGATGCGCGACGCGGCCCAGCTGTCCCGGCAGATCGACGTGGAAAACGACGCGTTCGCTGCCCGCCTGCGCACCGCCGAAGCCCAGGAGGCCTTCGCCGCCTTCGCCGAGCGGCGCACCCCGGATTTTTCCAAGTTCACCTGAGAATCCGCCTCTTCGAGCGTACGGCGGTACGTGCTAGTTCGGGGTTCTCCGATGGACAAGACCGCCTCCGCCGTCCGCGCCGCGTTTCTCGACTTCTTCAAGAGCAAGGGGCACGAGATCTGCGCCAGCGCCCCGCTGATCCCGTCCAACGATCCCACGTTGATGTTCACCAACGCCGGGATGGTCCCCTTCAAGGACGTCTTCACCGGCAAGGCGCCGAACCCCGGCTTCACCCGCGCGACCAGCTCGCAGAAGGTGATCCGCATCAGCGGCAAGCACAACGACCTCGAGAACGTGGGCGTCACCGCGCGTCACCACACCTTCTTCGAGATGCTCGGCAACTTCAGCTTCGGCGACTACTTCAAGGAAGACGCCATCGCCTACGCGTGGGAGCTGCTCACCCGCGTCTACGAGATCCCGCAGGAGCGCATGGTCATCACTGTCTTCGGCGGTGAGAACGGCATGCCCGCGGACGACGAGGCACGCGCCATCTGGCGCAAGGTCACCGGCTTCTCCGACGACCGCATCATCGGCCTCGGCATGAAGGACAACTTCTGGCAGATGGGCGAGACCGGCCCCTGCGGCCCGTGTACCGAGATCCACTTCCGTCATGGCGACGGCCCGGTCGACCCGTCCACCATCCTCGACGAGCCCACGCCCGACGGCAAAGGCTGGATGGAGATCTGGAACCTGGTCTTCATGCAGTTCGACCGCCAGCCGGACGTCGATCCCACGCGCGGCTTCACCCTCACGCCGCTCCCCAAGCCGTGCGTCGACACCGGCGCCGGCCTCGAGCGCGTCTCCAGCGTCCTGCAGGGGAAGACGAGCAACTACGAGACGGACCTGCTCCGCGCGCTGGTCGACAAGGCGAGCGAGATCAGCGGCAAGCGGTACCACGGCTCGCAAGGCGACGACGACGTCTCGATGCGGGTCATCGCCGACCACGCGCGCACGGCCGCGTTCCTCATCGCCGAAGGAGTGTTCCCCGATCGCGCCGGCCGCGAGTACGTCCTTCGCCGCGTCATGCGCCGCGCGATCCGCCACGGCCACCGCCTCGGCATCGCGCAGCCGTTCCTCCACGAGGTCGCCGGCGAGGTCGTGAAGCTGATGGGCGACCAGTACCCGGAGCTGGTCCAGCGCAAGGATCTCATCGCCAGCGTCAGCGAGCAGGAAGAGGTCCGCTTCCGCTCCACCATCGATCGCGGTCTGAAGATCCTCGACGAGGAGATCGGCACCGTGCGCAACGCCGGCAAGACCGAGATCCCCGGCGACGTCGCCTTCAAGCTCTACGACACGTACGGGTTCCCCTACGACCTCACCGAGACGATCGCCAAGGAGCGCGACCTGTCGGTCGATGGCGCCGGCTACGAGCGAGCGCTCGAGGAGCAGCGGGCGCGCAGCGAGGGATCGCGCGTCGGCGACGCCGCGGTCGAGGACGTGTGGCGCAAGGCTCACGAGGAGGCGGGCGACGTCGGCTTCGTCGGCTACGAGCGCGAGGAGCTCGAGGCCACCGTGCGCGTGCTGGTGAAGGGGAGCGAGGTCGTCACCAGCCTCACCGCCGGAGACGAGGGGGCCATCGTCGCCGACAAGACGCCGTTCTACGGCGAGTCGGGCGGGCAGGTCGGCGACGCCGGGATCATCCGCGGCGACGGCTTCGTCTTCGAGGTGCGCGACACGCAGAAGCCGAAGCAGGGGCTCACCGTGCACCTCGGCCAGGTGACCGAGGGGACGATCGCCACCGGCTCGCCCGTGAAGCTCGAGGTCGACCACGACAAGCGCACCGCCACGCGGCGCAACCACTCGGCGACGCACCTCCTGCACTGGGCGCTGCGCCTCACGCTCGGCGAGCAGGCGACGCAGAAGGGCTCGCTGGTCGGGCCGGATCGCCTGCGCTTCGACTTCTCCCACGGCCGCGGGCTGTCGGCCGAAGAGATCACCAAGATCGAGGACCTGGTGAACGCCAAGATCCTCACCGCGGCGCCGGTGCAGACGGAGGTGCTCCCCATCAAGGAGGCCAAGGCGCGCGGCGCGATGGCCATCTTCGAGGAGAAGTACGGCGACGTCGTCCGCGTGCTGACCATGACGCCGGACTCCGTCGAGCTGTGCGGCGGCACCCACGCGCGCTCACTGGGCGAGATCGGTCTCTTCAAGATCGTCAGCGAAGGGGGCGTCGCCGCTGGCGTCCGTCGCCTCGAGGCGGCCACCGGCCTCAACGCGCTCGCGCACCTGCGCGGTCTCGACCTCCAGATCCAGCGCGCCGCCAAGGCGATGCGCAGCGGCCCGGCCGACGTGGTCGACAAGATCGAGAAGCTGGTCGAACGCGATCGCGCGCTGGAAAAAGAGGTCGCCGACCTGAAGAAGAAGCTCGTCATGGGCGGCGGCGGCGCGACCGGCGGGAGCACCGCGGGGAGCAACGGCGGACTCGACGAGCGGATCAAGGCGGCCCGCGAGATCAACGGCGGTACCGGCAAAGCCATCGCCCTGCGCTTCGACGGCAGCGACGCGGCCACCTTGCGCGAGCTCGCCGAGCAGGTGCGCGACAAGCTGGGCGAGG
>JAMFST010000600.1 GCA_026225435.1 Labilithrix luteola | reverse complement strand
GTCACGAGCCGCTCTCGTCTTCGCCGAGGCTCGCGCGCATCTGCGCCACCAGCAGCGCCTCTTGCCGCGCCTGCTCCGGCCCCATCGCCGGGATGCGCGCGCGCGCCTGCGTCTCGAGGAAGCGCCGCGCCATCGCCCGCCCGGTTCGCGGTGCCAGTCCGCGCGCATCGGCGATGATCTGCCCGCACCTTGCCGCGCAGCGCATCCCGCCGCAGGAGCCGAGCCCGAGCCGCGTTCGCCGCGCCACGTCCTCGATCGTCTCGGCGTGCTCGCGCTCGACCACGTGCCGCACCTCCGCCTCGAGCACGGGCTCGCAAGCGCACACCACGGCGCGCTCGCGTGGCTCCTTGGCGATGCGCTCGGTCACCTGCTCGGCGATGGAACCATGTCGGTAGGTCAGGCGCCGCGCGGCCACCGGGGTGATCTCGCTGGCGGTCGCCAGGCGCAGCGCGTCCGGCTCGCGATCGCCGCCCGGCAGGACATCGAGGTGCGTGCGGCACCGACTCTCGGGGGCGAGATCCCGTGCGATCCGGTCGCTCATCTCCTGGGCGAAGATGCGGTAGCTCGCGAGCTTGCCGCCGATCATCGAGTACACGCCCGGCGCCGGCTGCTTGGTCTTTCCCGCGGTCGCGTGGCCGCCCAGGTTCCCGTGGTCGACGATCTCGTGCTCGCGCGAGAGCGAATCCTCGTGCGGCCCATATTTGTACAATGTCGGCCGCACGCCGGCCCAGGTGAGCGTCGCGCGCGCCTCGCGCACCTGCGGGAACACGCCGGCGATCCCCTGCACCAGGTAGCGGACCTCCTCGCTCGTCGCGGTCACCGAGTCGAGGTCGCCGAAGTAGTCGTCGTCGGTGGTGGCGATGACGCTCATGTTCTGCCACGGCTGGAGGAAGATCTGCCGCCCGTCGATGGCGTTGGTGACGATGCCGTAGTTGGACAGGCGCCGGTCGTAGGCGACGTGGATCCCCTTGCCGGGGCGAACGCGCACCTCGGTGTCGCCAAAGCCGCCGAGCGCCGCGGTGACCGGGCCCCAGGCCCCGGTGGCGTTCACCACGACCTTGGTGTGCACCTTGGTCGAAGGCTCCGAGCCGTCCGTCTTGCGCGCGGTCACCACCCAGCCGCCCGCCGGACCCGGCGCGATCCCTTCCACGGTGGTGTGCACGTGGATCTTCGCGCCGTGGTTCTCCGCGTCGACGGCGTTGAGGACGCACAGGCGCGCGCCGTCGACCCCCCACTCGTCGAAGGTGATGACGCCGCTCATCTCGCCGGCGAGCCCTGGCTCCAGCTGCCGTGCCTCCTCGGGCGTGAGCCGGGTGTGCTTCTCGCCGTGCTTGAGGGGCTGGTAGTCGTCGTAGGCGCGAAAGAAGGCGTCGATCAGCTCGAGCCACATCCGCCCGCTCGCCCCCGGCACCACCGGCACCAGGAAGGGGATGCGGAAGAGCAGGTGCGGCGCGATGTGCTGGATGAACCCCGAGTCCTCGCACGAGGTGCGGGTCACCTCGGGGTTGCTCGTCATGTAGCGCGGGCCGCCGTGGATCATCCCGCTCGAGTTGCCACTCGCGCCGAAGGCGAGATCGTTCCGCTCGTAGAGGACGACCGACAGCCCGCGGAGCGAGAGATCGCGCGCGACTCCCGTCCCGTTGATCCCGCCGCCGATGACGACGACGTCGACGCCCGCTGGACTAGCCACGCACGCGGATGGCGTAGGCGAGTTTCGCGACGCTCTTGAGCACGTTGGGCACGCGCTTGAAGAGGTTGATCGACGGCGGACGCTTCTCGAGGATGCGGACCGGGATCTCCTTGATGGCGATGGCGGCGCGGTCCGCGCGGATGACGAACTCGCTGGCGAAGACGTCCTTGTCGACGAGACAGGCGCGCACGATGTCGAGCAGGGCGAGGCGACGGAACGCCTTGAGGCCGTGGGTGTCGGTCCCGCGGAAACCGAGCACGACGCGGAGCATGCCGGAGTAGGCCATGCTGGCGACGTGGCGCATCATCGGGCGGTCGTCCTCGGCGCCCACGGCGAGCTTGCTGCCGATGACCAGGTCGGCCGTGCCGGTCTCGAGGATCTCGACCGCGCGGCGGTGGAAGTCGGCGTCGCAGAGATCGATCTCGTCGCAGATGACCAGCTCCCCCTTGGCGAGGAGGATGCCTTCCTTCAGCGCGCGCCCGTAGTTCGGCTCGCCCATGCTGATGATCTTCACCTGGCCGTCCTCGGAGTCACCGAACTTGGCGGCCAGCTCCTTGCCGATCTCCACGGTGCGGTCCTTCGAGCCGTTCTCGGCGAGGATGATCTCGTAGTTCCAGCCGAACGGCTTGAGCCTCTCGCGCAGGTCGATGACCGCTGCGTGGAGGATCGCCTGCTCGTTGTACACGGGGATGACGATCGAGATCCGCGGGTTGGCCATGATGAGGTGCGCGCCTTTTAGCGAATCGCGGGTCACGAGAAAAGGGCGCGTGCATGGATTGCACGCGGCAGGGGCTCCCGAAGGTCGCCCGCGGCGCTTGACATGCTAGGTTCCGCGGCCGAAATGGATACGGTCCAGTACCTCGTCGTCGGCGCGGGAATGAGCGGTCTTTCCTTCGCCAACTCCATCCGCGAAGAAGCCCGATTGCGCGGCAAAAGTGCCAATGGTGGCCCCTCTCTGCTGGTGCTGGAGGCCGATGACGCGCCCGGCGGGTACTGCAAGACCATAAAAGACAGTGGTTTCGTCTGGGACTATTCGGGTCACTTTTTTCACTTCAAGCACCCCGAGATCGAGGAATGGCTCCGCGCGCGCATGCCGCAAGGGGTCGACGCGGACGGAAAAGAAGCGGTCGCCACCGTAAAGCGCGACTCGCGGATCCGCTTCGCCGGCGGGGAGATCGACTTCCCCTTCCAGAAGAACATCCACCAGCTGCCGCGGGAGGACTTCATCGAGTGCCTCCACGATCTCTACTTCCGCGACGCCGGCGCGGGCTCGGTGGCCCCCGCGAACTTTGGCGACATGCTGGTGCGCAGGTTCGGACGCGGCATCGCCGAGCGCTTCCTCGTCCCCTACAACGAGAAGCTCTACGCGACCGATCTGTCGCGCCTCGACGTCGACGCCATGGGGCGCTTCTTCCCCCACGCGGACATCGGCGACGTCATCCGCAACATGAAGTCGCCCGACAACGGCTCGTACAACTCGAGCTTCACCTACCCGCGCGGTGGCGCCATCGAGTACGTGAAGGCGTTCCTCGTCGACCTGCCGCCGGAGACGATCAGCTTCCAGGAGCGGCTGGTCTCCATCGATCCGTCGACGCGGACGGCGACGACGAACAAGCGGACGATCACGTTCGACAAGCTGGTGAGCTCGGCGCCGCTCGACAAGCTGGTGACCATGTGCGGCCTGCCCTTCGACAGCGCCGCCTTCACCTACAACCGCGTGCTCGTCTTCAACCTCGGCTTCGACCGGAAGGGGCCGGGCGGCGTCCACTGGATGTACTTCCCCGACCGCGCGGTGTCGTTCTACCGGGTCGGCTTCTACGACAACATCTTCGGCGACGATCGCATGAGCCTGTACATCGAGATCGGGCGTCCGAAGGACGGCGTGCTCGACGAGGCGGAGATCGCCCGGCTGAAGGAGCGCGTGCTGGCCGATCTGACCCGCGAGAAGATCATCGACGGTCACCAGCTGGTCGCCTCGCACCAGGTGGTGATGGACCCGGCCTACGTGCACATCACCAAGGGTTCGCTCGCCGAGGTGGCGCGCCTGCGCCCCATCCTTGCCGCCGCCGGCATCTACCCGGTCGGCCGCTACGGCGGGTGGACCTACTGCTCGATCGAGGACAACATCCTCGAGACGCGCGCCCTGGCCAAGACGCTGGGCGCGGTGCTCTGACGCTTCGCCGTCATCGCCGTCACTGGGCGGCGAAGAAGGTGGTCACCAGCGAAGCGCGCTCGTCGATGACCCACGGCGCGGTCTGCGCGAGGGTGCGGGCGACCGGATCGATGCGCACGATCTGGCTCATGGCGGAGGGGAGGTTCGCCAGCTCGACGCCGTAGATGCGCGCGCCGTCGCCGGCGAGAGCGAGCTCGTTGGCGAAGACGTAGCCCTTGGTGTCGGTGATGGGCGTGAAGACCTTCGACGCGGTGTCGAAGACCAGGAGCTCGCGCGACAGATCGGTGCCGCTGGCGGTGAAGACCACGTGCGCCCCGTCGGCGGTGACGACCGGCACGGCGCCCGCCGACGGCACGAAACCGGCGGGCGTGGCCACGACGGAGCCGGTGCTCGCCGTGAGGTCGACGATGGCCAGGCCGATGGAGGTGAGCCCGTAGACCAGCTGGCCGCCCGGAGCGAGGGTGAGCGCGGTGATGCCGGCGAACCGGGTGGTCGTGCCGGAGTCCGGCGCGGCACCGGCGTTGGCCGCGGGAAAGACCGCGCTCCAGGTGGCCGGTGCCATCGTCGCGGTGGTGCTGCCGGGAGGCACGACGAGGACGTACGGAGCGGCCGCGGCGGCTCCGGAGACGAAGGGGCTGGTGCCGGCGAGCAGGCCCACGGTGCTGTCGTAGGCAAAGGCGTTGACGCCCGCGGAGCCGGCGGTGAAGGCGGCAGGGACGGCGATCGGGGTGACGACGCCGGAGCTGGCGATGGCCGAGAACAGGCCGGCAACCCCCGCGCCTCCGCCGATGTATGCCGTGCCGGCGGCGCCGACCGCGAAGGCCGGGCTGGTGACGTCGAGGCTCGCCGGCGCGACGACGATGGGGCCCCTGGACAGTACGCCGGTGTCGACCGTGTAGGCGGTGGCGGCGATCGATCCGTCGGCGACGCGCGCGGTCGTCCACCAGGTGGCCCCGGCGGGATCGCGCGTCACGTTGAGGACCGAGCTGGCGACCGGAGCGACGAGGAAATCCCCCGCGGCGGCGAGCGTCCCCTCGTCGAAGAGGTGGAAGGCGGGCGCCGCTTCGTCGAGCGCGCCGTTGGCGATGCTCTGGCCGTAGAAGACCAGGTAGGGGCCGCCGTCGAAGCTCTGCGGCGGATCGCCGTTGGGGAAGCCGGGGTCGAGCGTGGGGGCGATCTCGCCGCCGGCGTCGTCGCCCGGGGAGCCGTCGGAGCCGCCGTCGTCTCCCGCCACGGCGCCGTCGCTGCCGCCCGCGTCGCTGCCGGGATGAGAGCCTCCGGGAGTCGAGCCCCCGCTACTGCCGCACGCCGCCATGGTGACGAGGAGCAGCGGGGCGCCGATGGCGGCGAGAGTGGCGGTGACGGCCAGCCTTGAGGTGCAGAGCGTGCGCATGCGGGGCTCGCTCGTCATTGCGCCGAGAAAAAGCGCGGGATGAGCGAGGCGCGCTCGTCGAGCGGGAGGCTCGCCGTCTGCGCCAGCGAGCGAGCGACCGGGTCGACGCGGACCAGCTGGCTGGCGGCGCCGGGGTTGTTGGCCAGCTCCACGCCGTAGATGCGCGCGCCGTCGCCCGCGACCACCAGATCGGTCGAGAAGGCGTAGCCGTCGGTGTCGGCGATGGAGGTGAAGGCGCCGGTGGCCGTGTCGAAGACGAGCAGCACGCGCGTGAAGCTCGTGGTGTCGGCGGCGAAGACCACGTGGGCGCCGTCGGCGGTGACCACGGGGATCGCGCCGACCGAGGGGACCATGTCCGCCGGCGCGGGGACGACGGTGCCGGTGCTGGCCGTGAGATCGACGATGGCGAGCCCACCGGCGACGATCCCGTAGACGAGGTGCCCGCCGGGCGCGACCGTCAGCGCGGTGATCCCCGTGGCGATCGGTGCGGTGCCGCCGTCTCCGTTGGCACCTCCGCCGTCGTCACCGGCGTCCCCCGCATCGCCGGCGTCGCCGCCATCGGCACCGCCGTCACCGACGAACGGCTGCCAGGTCGACGGCGCGGTGGTCACGGTGGTCTGCCCGGGGGCGAGGACGAGGACGTACGGCTCGGACGCGCCGCCGTCGAGGGCAACCGGCGCCGTGGCCGCCAGCAGGCCGACGGTGCCGTCGTAGGCGAGGTACGTCACGGTGATCGTCGGGTCGGGCAGCACGATCGGTGTCACGACGCCGGTGCTCGAGAGCGAGGAGAGCGTGCCGGCCGTGCCGAAGTACGTGGTGCCGCTCGCCCCCGCGGCGAAGACGTAGGGGGCCGCCGGGGCGGACGAGCTGCCGGCGTCGGAGAAGACCAGCGGGCCGCTCGACAGGAGGCCGGTGCGCACGGCGTAGCCCGCGGCCGCCTGCACGCCGCCGGTGAGACGGGCCATGGTCCACCAGGTGGCCGCCAGCGGGTCGCGCGTGACGTCGAGCACCTCGCTCGCGTCCGGATCGACGAGGAAGTCGCCCGCCGGTGCCAGCGTCCCTTCGTCGTACAAATGGAAGCCCGCGGCCCCCTCGGTGCCGCCGTCCTCCAGCGTCTGGCCGTAGAAGACGAGGTAGGGGCCGCCGTCGAAGTTGTTCGCCGCGTCGAACCCGGCATCGCCGGCGTCGGTCATGGCGTCGCTGGCGTCGAGGCTGCCGGCGTCGCTCGCCGCGTCGCTCCCCGAATCTTCCACGGTCGCATCGCTGGCGGGCGCGCCGCCGCTGTCCTTCTTGGCGGTGCTGGCGTCGGTCCCGTCGCCGAGCAGGCTGCCGTCGTCGTCACCGCCACCACACGCGGCCACCGCGAGCACCAAGGGAGCGGTCGCAGCCGCGAGGGCGGCGAGCAAGCGAGGGCGAAGCGAACGCGAAGACGGCAGCATCGGTGAAGGATAGACCACGTTCACCCCTCGTCCCGCGAAACGCGCTAAAGGGGTCGCCCATGTCGATCCGTCCTGCTCACATTGCCCGCGGCCATCGCACGTCGTCGCTATCACTGGGCCTCTTCCTGCCCTTCGCGCTCGCGACCGCGATGGGCTGCAACAAGACGGAGCCGAAGCCGGATCCGGACACGACGAACGCGCCGAAGCCGGCCCAGCCGATCCCGAGCGACTTCGTCATGAACGACTTCTTCGTCGGCGACGCGGGAGCACCCGGCGCGGCGGCAGCCGGCAACCCGGCGGATCCGACGTCCCCGGCCGATCAGACCGATCCCTCCGGTGGTCTCGCGGCGACGGCTCCGGCCTCCACCGCCCCGGCGGCGCATCCCAACTTGAAGCTCGTCGACCCGGGCGCGGAGCCGAAGACCAAGCGCCGCTACGATCTGAAGACGGGGCACGCCGACACGGTCAAGTTCGTCCTCCAGACCAACCTGACCGAGCAGCAGGGGGCGCAGAAGGAGAGCATGCAGCAGCCTCCCATCCTCATGACCATGACCGTCACCCCGACGGCCAAGAGCGCGGACGGCGTGTACACCTTCGCGGTGAAGCTGGTGAAGTCGGACGTGGGCACCTCGCCCAACGATCCGCCGCAGGTGGCGCAGCTGGCCAAGCGGATGCAGCCGGGCCTCCAGGCGCTCGCCGGCACCACCGGGACGTTCACCATGGACGCGCGCGGCTCGCTCGGTCAGTTCACCCTGGGCGCGGGCAGCAACCCGGCCGTCGCCGAGGCCGCCGACAAGATCGCGCCGCTCGTCCAGCAGGCGCTCGAGGGGGCCGTGGTCGAGTTCCCCGACGAGCCGATCGGCAAGGGGGCGCGCTGGCAGGAGGTGACCGACTCGAACGCCGAGGGGGTCAAGGCCAAGGTCACCATCGAGACGATGCTCGCCGACGTGAACGGCGACGGCGTCAACGTGGTGGTCAAGACGGTGCGCTCGGCGCCGTCGCAGCAGGTGGCCGATCCGCGCGCCCCCAAGGGGACGACGGTGGCCATCGACGGCACCGCGCTCAGCTCGGTCACCACGCACCTCGATCACTTCGTGAAGAAGGCGCAGGGGGAGGCGATGACCAAGGCGACGGTCACCGAGATGGCGCCGCCGGCGCAGCCCGGAGCCGCCCCGCAGAAGGCCGGCCCGCAGACGAGCACGCAGATCATCAGCGTGAAGCAGTCGGTCGAGGGGAGCTGAAGCTCGCGCTCGTTGCCAGGGCAACGACAAAAAAGCCTCCCGCGAGGCGAGCTACCCGTTTACAGCGAGCCGCAGGCGCACAAGACAGCAGGGCGCGTTCCGTCCCTCGTGACGACGCGCCAACCAAACAAGCGAAGTAGCAAAGCGTAGAAGAAAGGACGAAGCGACATGGCGGAAGGCTTGAACAGGGTGATGCTCCTCGGCAACCTCGGCGCCGATCCGGATCTGAAGGTGACGGCCGGCGGGCAAGCGGTCCTGAAGCTTCGTCTGGCGACGACCGAGACGTATCTCGACAAGGCCAACGCGCGGCAGGAGCGCACCGAATGGCACTCCATCACCGTGTGGGGCAAGCGCGGCGAGGCGCTGGCGAAGATCCTCTCGAAGGGCTCGAGCATCTTCGTCGAGGGCTCGCTGCGCACGTCCAGCTACGAGAAGGACGGCGAGAAGCGGTACCGCACGGAGATCAACGCCAACAACATCATCCTCGCCGGCGGCAAGCGCGGCGGCGGCGGTGGTGACTTCGAGGGCGGCGGCGACTTCGGGGGTGGTGGTGGTGGCGGTTACGGCGGCGGCGGCGGCGGCGGTGGTGGCGCCCCGCGCGGCGGTAGCGGCGGCGGTCGTCCCACTGGCGGCGGCGGTGGAGGCGGCTACGGCGGCGGTGGCGGCAATCCGGGAGGTGGCGGCGGTGGCCGTCAGGCTCCCTCCGGCCCGCCGGAGGACGACTACGGGGGAGGCGGCGGGTTCGAGCCGGACGACGAGATCCCCTTCTGAGTCGACGGCTGAAATGACGAGAGCCTCGCTTCCCGAGACGGAAGCGAGGCTCTTGTTCTTTTGTACGTCGCAAGCCGTTTACGCGGTGTGCTCGATCGAGTCCACGCGGTCGGGATAGAACGCCACGTAGTCCTTGATCTGGGCCATCGCCGGGTGGGGCGACTCGTAGGTCCAGATGGCGTTCTTCGAGCGCTCGCCGCCCGCCGGGATGCTGTAGTACGACGCGTCCCCCTTGTACGGGCAGTAGGTCGAGTGCTCGGTGCGCGAGAGCGCGGCGACCTTCACGTCGGCACGCGGGATGTACTGCACCGCGGGGTACTTCGCCTCCTGCAGGGTGAGCGCGTGGGTGGTGTCGGCGATGGTCTCGCCGGCGACCTTCACGATGATGCGCCCCTGCGTCGGGGTGAGGGTGATCGGGTGCTCCGGGTTGGGGAGCCGGATGGGCTTGTCGCTGGCGGTGGTGGTGGCGCTCATCCCTCAGTCAGTACGACCGTAGTACCGGGCGTCAAGTCGCCGCCGTCTCGTCACGGGTCGTCGTCCACCGGCGAGAAGTCGACGGGATAGGTGATCGTGACCACGCCTCCATGGGGCGGCGGGGAGAACGTCATCGAGAGCATCGACTCACGCATGCAGGTGACCATCGCCGGGTCGTCGATGGTCGAGCCGTCGGCCACCTCCGCGCGCTCGACGATTCCGCCGATCTGCGGGTTGCCGACGATGGTGAAGTCGAACGACAGCCGGCCGCCGGCGTCCGGCTGGCGGCTCATGAGCTCGGCGTAACAGCTCTTGGCGAGGGGAAAGTAATCGTCGTGGACCACGCTCTGGATGTACGCCGGGTCAATCTGGCCGCCGTCGAGCTCGGGCATCGGCGCATAGGGGGCGTGACCGGTCGCCGAAGGTTCCGGCTCGGTGGGGGGCGCCTTCCCGAACGCCTGGTAGATCCGCGCGCGCATCTGGTCTCGCTCCGCACGGGCTCGGGCGAGATCCGCCGCGGACCGTGGCTGACCCCACGGCGAAGCTTGCGGCAACGCGCTCGGCGACGGGGGCGCCGCCAGCTCGCTCGCGGGCTCGCTGGTGCTGATCGCCGCCAGCTCGGCGAGCTCCCCGGCATCGAGCCCCAGCGTGGTCACCGCCAGGCCGTGCCGCGTGCGCGCCAGGAGCGCGAAGACCGTCGCGATCAACGACGCCGCGAAGAGGAGCCGGGCGACCCGACCGGCGAGGCTCAGGGGGGGCGGCTCACGGAGCGGTCGTCGCGGCGGCATCGGAAGCGAACGTAGCCGAGCCGGCCGGCCGCGAGCTTGGTAGTTTGAAACGATGGCTGGAACGCAACGCCCTGACGAGCCGCTCGATTTCTACTTCGACTTCGTGTCGCCGTTCGGGTGGATCGCCGCCGAGCAGATCGGCGAGCTGGCGCGGCGTCACGGTCGCGGGGTGCGCTTCCATCCCTTCCTCTTGAAGGCGACGGTCATGGAGACGATGGGGCTTCCCGCGCTCCTCGATACCCCGCTCAAGGGGATGTACCTGGTGCACGACGCGCGGCGCAGCGCCCGGCTGCTCGGGCTGAAGATGTCGACCGAAGCGCCGCTGGTCTTCTCGCCCATCGAGGCGGCGCGGGCGACCATGTGGATCAAGCGCCATGCTCCCGAGCTCACCGAGCGCTTCGTCATCGCCGCCTACCGTCGCAGCTGGGTGCAGGCGAAGGACCTCGCCAGGCGCGAGACGGTGCTCGACGTGGCGCGCGAGCTCGGGCTCGATCCGCGGGCGCTGGCCGTGGGGCTCGACGATCCGCGCCTGAAGGAGGAGCTTCGTCAGGCGGTCGCCGACACCATCGCCCACGGCGTCTTCGGCTCACCGACCGTGGTGGTCGACGGCGAGACGTTCTGGGGTGCCGACCGACTCGGCCAGGTCGCCACCTGGATGGAACGCGGCGGCTGGTAAAATGTCCAGCAGCGTCAGTGCACGAGGAACCAGGTCACGTCCGGGGTGACCTCGAGGTGAAAGTGGTTCCGGTGGGGCCAGTTGTAGTCGGGGCTGAGCATCACGGTGAAGAGGTGCTGGTCGGCCGCGTCGCAGAAGATCTGGCGCAGCTCGGTCGCCGCCGGGGTGACCGGGTGCGGGCCGGTGCCGGGGCCGCACGTCCGGGCGCCGATGTGGCCGTGGAAGTCGCTCTCGACGACCAGCTTGGTTCCGTCGCGCTTCACGAAGGTGCCGGCGTCGAGGGCGAGCGCGCCGGGGTGGCGCGTGCCCATCTTGGCGGCCGGCCACCACTTGCCCGGCGGGCGGTAGACCGACATGTGGATCACCTCGACGATGTCGTGCGCGGCGAGC
>JAMFST010000599.1 GCA_026225435.1 Labilithrix luteola | reverse complement strand
ACCTTGAGCGCCTTGGCGAGTGCCTTCTGCGAAGTGCCATCGCCCTGGAGCACGACGCAGAGCTGGCGGCGGCCCTCGGTGAGGAGGCGGTCCGGCGGCCGGACCTCGAAGCCCTCCTCGTCGAGGTAGCGCGGCCGGCGCTGGCCACGGCGCCGAATCACCGCAGCACCTGCTCGACGGCCACGAGCGTCTCGCGAGCCACGGTGGTCTCGCCCTCATCGCCGTCAGCGTGGAGCGAGGTGAGCGTCTCGAAGAGCTGCGCGCGAACGCGCCATGTCATCGCCGCGAGCTCTGCATCCAGCGCGTCCAGGTCGGCCACGAACCCGCCGCTTGCCGGCGGCGCTCCCTCGGTGGTGCCTCGGCTCACGAGCCGGCCTCGATTTCGGCGAGGGCGCCTCGCACGGCGCGGAGGGCATCGGGATAGGGCTTGAGCGCGGCGACGATGGTGGACACGGCTCGCCGAAAGGGCGCGCTCCGAGCCACCGACGACTCGGTGATTTCGCCCTCGCCCCGGTGGCGGGCGCGGAGCCTGAGCGCGGCCGTCAGCGCCGAGCCGACGGTGGCCTTGTCGCGGACGGTGACCGCCGGGTCGAGGTCCGCCGCGGCCACCCATCGCTTCAAGCGCACGATCTGCGCCTCGAGCTCCTCGACCGTGCCGCCGACGAGCGGCTCCGCCATGGGCGAGCCATCCGGCGCGTGACCTCGCCGGATGCGCGGGGGCGGCGTGACGGGCGGCGCGGCGCGAGACGCGCCTTTCTTCGCCGCGAGCCGCTGACGGTAACGCTTTTGCTTCTCAGCCGGGGTCATCCCCATCGGTAACGCTCCTTCGGTAACGCGCGCGCAAATCTGGGAGGCAGTCGGCGTTGAAAATTGAGCCCGTTAGGCCCTGACCTCTCCCACACTGTTCGAGGGGGGTGACCGGTCACGGAAATGCGAGTGACTGGTACATATGTACGCATTGCTCCATCAAAACCATCGAGCAATCGCATGGTCACGGTGCCTCCGCGCGCCGTCGCACGGGGTGCCCCCGAGACCGCGCCGCACCGCTGCGCCCGCCCCTCGGCCCACCCGCGCGCTGATCGCCCGTTCTCGCGGGCGCCACGGGACACGAGTCGGTGCTCGTGCTGGCCCGTTGCGACTGGCCTTCGGTGCGACCGTAACGCGCGACCGCGCTCGGTCACCGTCGAGCCGGCTCCACGTGCGGGGTGCTCCTGACCCTGACCCCGCAGAGCAAGTGCCTTGTTTTCTCGGCGTTTGTCGCAAAGCGCGGGGTGCGCGGGGTCACAAACATCCGCTCGGGCGCGCGCACACGCCTGCGCCTGCGTGCACGCACGCCCGTACGCGCGTAATCCGGAAACTGACCCCGCACACCCCGCATCGGGGGATCTCAGAGCCAAATTCTCGATGTGCGGGGTGCGGGGTCGCTGTACATCGTGACCCCGCACTGACCCCGCGTTTGCCATTCTGACCCCGCACACAATGACACTTTGACAATGGCCCGGGACGACTTGCCCCGACGCAAGGTGTGGGGTGCGCGGGGTGCTCAGCACGACGTCACCGCCCACCGCGCGGTCTTGTTGCGGTCTTCGCTCGCCACATCGAGGCACCGCCCGCCGACGTTGCGACGGCGGAAGGAGCGGAACATCTCGCCCACCTTGCGAGTGTCGGGCGCGCGCCCATCGCGGACGGGCACTATCGACTCGATCGCGTCGCGCAGGTCATCGAAGCCGTCGGGCGGTCCAGGCTCGCGCCGCGCCGGGTAGAGCACCTCGAGCGCGGCTCGAGTCGTCAGACCCTTGCCGTCAGCGTTCAGGCGCGGCCAGTGGTCGAGGATGACTGCCAGCGCGGTCTTGCCCACGTCCTCTACACCCGCCCGCTCCGCGAGCGCGTGCATCGGGTCGGCACCGCCTGCGAAGACGAGCGCCGGCGGGATCATCCCCGACCACGCCTCGAAGCTGCCCCACGTTGAGCACTCTCCAACCGGGCGACCGGCGACCACCCATGCGCGGAGGATCGTGAGGGCAGCACGTACCAGGCGCGCTCGGTGCTCGGTGACCCACGCGAGCAGGTTGGGGTGTAGGAAGCCGGTCCGCTCTTCGGGATTCTCGAGGGGCGACTCGAGCCGGCCCACGAGCACGCGGCGCGCGGTGTCGCCGGCGATCTGGAGGTTGTTGCCCGTGCCGAACACGACCGCGCGCCACGGCAGCTCGGGCACGTCGGTCTT
>JAMFST010000598.1 GCA_026225435.1 Labilithrix luteola | reverse complement strand
TCTGCGTGGAAGGACCGGGGAGCAGAGGTCGTCGGCGGCGACGTCGACGATCGGGACGCACTGGAGCACGCCTTTTGCGACGCCGAGGGCGCGTACGTCCTTCTTCCGCCCGCGTTCGGCTTGAGCCAGGTGCGCGTCGACAACGCTCGACGCTCGGCGAACATCGCGGTCGCGATCCAGGCGGCGGGAGTGGAGCACGTGGTCCTGCTCTCGTCGGTCGGCGCGCATCATCCCGACGGGACGGGCCCCATCCTCTCTTCCCATGATGCCGAGGCAGCCCTCGGCTGCGACCGCGGCCGAGGGAGGTCGCACGCGTGCGCTGACGATCCTGCGGCCGGCTTACTTCATGGAGAACTGGGCCTCGGCGTTGCCGGGCGTCGACGCGGGCATCCTTCCGACGTTCCTCCTCGCCGACAGAGCGATCCCCATGGTCGCCACGCTCGACATCGGCCGCGCCGCGGCACGGCACGGCTGCTCGCTGAAGGCGGCAGCGGAACGCGCGTAGTCAACCTGGCCGGGCCTAGGGAGTACTCGCCGAGCGACGTCGCGATCGCTCTCGCCAAGGTCGTCGGCAAGCCGATCAACTTGCAGCCGTACCCCGACGAGGCCACGGCTCCCGCGATGCAGACCGCTGGCCTGAGCCCCGAATGGGCACGGCTCTTCCAAGGAGCTGATGCACGGCATCAATGTCGGCCGCGTCGACTGGGAGGAAGGTCGTCAGACGTGGCGTGGAGAGACCGGGATCGAGACGGTCCTCGCGTCCCTGGTCGCAGCAGCTCGGTAGATCGACTTCCTGGAGACGATGATGGCAAAACCGAACACATACGCTGACCACGATGCCCTCGATCCGTTCTTCGCTGCCATCCAGGCGGGGCTCGAAGGGGTCGTCGACGGGCCACACTTCTACGACACGATCGCGGAGGACGCGCGCTTCGAGTTCCTCTACGAGCTCCCCGGCTGGCCTCGCGTCGTCGAGGGGCGCGCGAGGCTCGTCGACGTCTTCTCGGGGTACGGTACGAACATCCGGCTCGACTCGTACGACGGCCTCGTCGTGCACCGCTCGCGCGACCCCCGCGTCGTGATCCTCGAGTACCAGGTGCACGGGAAGCTCGTGGCGACGGGTGCGCCTTACGACAATCGCTTCATCTCCGTCATCACCATCGACGGCAGGAAGATCGCCCACTGGCGGGATTACATGGACTCCCTCGCCGCCTGGACGGCGCTGACGCGTGGGTAGAGTCTCGTTCCCCGCCGCGACCCAGGTGGTCGTTGACGAAGATGCCCCGTCCGACCATGGCGCGAGCTGTCCCCATGTTTTGGCGCGTCTCGCCCCGCCGCTGTCGAGGCGCGTTTGAAAGGATGACAGCGCTCACCCATGACGCCGCGCTCCCCCACCGATCGATCCGACGCGGACGACCCGCGATTGGCGTGCGCGGCGGATCTCCTGTTCCTCGACGCGCACGCTCTCCTCGGCGCGATGGCGAACGCCGCCGACGTGCTCGCCAAGATCGACGCGTCCTGGGAGCCGGCGCTCGCCGTTCACGAAGGGGTGACGCACCTGCGATCGATCTTTCGCTCCCTCCGATCGCTGCACGACGCGGAGATCGCCTGGGCCCCCGCGCGCGAAGGTTTGCCCGAGGGGACGATCTCCGTCCTGTCCCTTCCTCCGTTCCGCCTCGATCTGACGAACGAGATGCTCTTTCGCGACGGCGCGTCGGGTGCCCCTCCGCAGCAAGCCGTTCACGCTGCTGCGGTATCTAGCGGAGCACCCTCGGCGCCTCATCGGTCAGCGCGAGCTCGTCGTCGGCGTATGGGGGCACGTTGTGGTCAGCGAGAGCTTGCTGCGCACGTACATTCGAGACCTCCGGCGCGTCCTCGGCGCCGGGATCATCGAAACGGTCCCTCGCCGCGGCTATCGCTTCGTCGCGCAGGTCACGCGGACGATCGAGACGAGCGCCGCGTCCTGACCGTTGGAGCCGCTCCCGTAGGGGGGAACAGGTACGACTCGAGGTCCGCCGTGAGCATCGTCTTTGTTCACGTGTCCCACACGGGCGCGAGCCCCGGCGGATCACGACCTTGGTGCCTGGCCGCGCCATTGCCGAGATGGTGAGCATGTCGCCCTCGTCGAGAGCGAAGTCCTTGGATCTCCAGCAGGCGCTTGGGGCCGTCAACTCGTGCGAAGGCAGGAGAGCGCGCCCCGCGTGTCAATGCCCACCGACCTGGCTCATACGGGTACCCGCAGATCCGGACCCTCGCGTGAAGCTCAACTCGATGCTCCACGCCGCCGGATTCGCCGCCGCCTTCACCGAGCGGCCTCTCTCCCATCCGGCGCTGCGCCGCGTCGAGCGCGCGGTGGAGCTGGTGCTCAAGGGTCACGAGCCGTACCCGGCGCTCGCCGTCGATCGCCACTGGAACCTGATCGCGCAGAACGCCGCGGTCGCGCCGATGCTCGGCGAGATCGCCGCGTCGCTCCTCGCACCGCCAGTGAACGTGATCCGTCTGAGTCTTCATCCCGACGGTCTCGCGCCGCGCATCGTCATGCGCAGCACTCTCGAGGCGCAGCGAACTTCTGGCCGGCAGCCTCGAGCGCTGATCTCCTCTTCAGCGGGTCTGCACGTACGCCACCAGCGCGGCGCGGGAGGCGTCGTCGAGGTCGAGACCGAAGGGGTGACCTTCGACCGCTCCTCCCGCGCGACGCCCGCCGGTGAACGTCGCCGCGGTGCGCCCCGGATCGAACAGCGCGTCGACGGAGGAGAGCGACGCGTCGTGGAACAGCATTCCCCGCGAGCCGACGCCGCGGAGGGAGGGGACGCGGTACATGCCGGTACCGCGCACCTTCGACAGCCCGATGGCCGGATCGGTCCCCACCACCGCGAGCGGCACCGGCGCACCGGTGAGCCCGTCGCCGTCATGGCAGCCTCGACACCGCGCGAGAAAGATCTGCTGCCCTTCCTGCTCCCCGGCGGTCAGCACGTCGGCCTGCGGAAGAGACGACGCGAGCGACCACAGGTAAGTGGCCAGCGCGAGCGCAATCCGTCGCGGCGGCCGGACCGCAGCGTCGTTGGAGGTGATGATCAGCGTCTCGATGCGGATCGCCAGGGTGTCGAGATCGCGCGCCTGCACGGTCGCGTCTTGCTGCAAGTAGGTGAGCCAGCGGGACGGCCGGAGGTCGGCGATGCGCACCGGCTCGCTGCCGTCCGCCGTGGTCACGTCGACACGGCCTGGTCCCCAGCCGATCGACACGGAGTTGCCGATCATCGCGCCGACGTCGAGGGCGTCGTTTCCCGCTCCGACGATCAACCCCGACACCTCGCTCGGCCCTGTGCGCACGTGGCAGGTGGAGCAGGTGAAGGCGAGGCCGCGCGTTCCATCGGGGAGCTGCGTACGCACGAGACCGCCGACCCCGCGCGTGTCGTCGACCCACAGCCCGTAGGCTTCGGCTGCTGCACGCGAGCCGACGGCGACCGCCGCTTCGGGGGCGAGCTGGGTCGGGTAGTGGAAGAAGGCGTCCTCACCCAGCGCGAGCAGGTCAGCGTCGAGGTCCTCTGCCGTCGCTGCCGCCGGAAGCGCCGCCGAGGCGATGACTCCGACCCCCAAAAGCTCCGCGGGCGCGATCGGCGAGGTCCGCGGATTCCACTCGGGCAGATCGGACCAGTCCGCCGCCGCGCCCGTGTCGTAATGTGCCAGCCGCACCTGCGAATATCCATTTGCAGGATTGACCAGGGACGCGACCAGCTCGCGGCGTCGGTGGGTCGGGTCGTTCAGGTAGGTGCCATCGCCGCTCGCCGGGGCGTTCCCCGAGGAGC
>JAMFST010000058.1 GCA_026225435.1 Labilithrix luteola | reverse complement strand
GTTCGTCTATTACGACAACGTGGCGCTCTATCCGTACAAATTGCAATGAAGCTCGCCCTCAAGTTCAACCTCGTCTTCCTCGCCGTCTTCGTGGTGGGGCTCGCCGCCGCGACGTGGGGCTCGCGCACGCTCCTCCAGCGCAATGCCCGCGAGGAGACGCTGCAGAACGCGCGGCTCATCATGGCGGAGGCGGTCGCCTCGCGCGCGTACACCTCGACGCAGCTCGCCCCGCTCCTGAAGGAGATCCCGCCGACCAAGGGGTTTCTCCCGCAAACGGTGCCGGCCTACGGAGCGACCGAGCAGTTCGCCGCGGTGCACGAGAGCTTCCGCGACTACGCCTACAAGGAGGCGACGCTCAACCCGACCAACCCGCGCGACCACGCGGTGGACTGGGAGGTCGACATCGTCGACCGCTTCCGCCAGTACCCCGATCAGAAGGAGATCATCGGTGACCGCGAGACGCCGTCCGGTCGCTCGGTGTACCTCGCCCACCCGATCACCATCCGCGATCCCGGCTGCCTCGAGTGCCACAGCACGGTGGCCGCGGCGCCGAAGACGCTGATCGACAAGTACGGGCCGGCCAACGGCTTCGGCTGGAACCTCAACGAGACCATCGGCGCGCAGATCGTCAGCGTCCCCGAGGCGCTCCCTCTGAGCCGCGCCGAGTCGGCGTTCACGACCTTCACCACCTTCCTCGCGGTCATCCTGGTGGTGCTCTTCGCCGCGCTGAACCTCATGCTCCGCTTCATCGTGGTGCGCCCGATCACGCGCATCGCCCAGGTGGCGGACGACGTCAGCCTGGGGAAGATGGACGCGCCCGATCTGCCGGCCACGGGGAAGGACGAGCTGTCCACGCTGTCGCAGTCGTTCAACCGGATGAAGAAGAGCCTGGGCCACGCGCTCAAGATGCTCGACGAGTGAGCCGGCACCCGTGAACCTCCCCACCGTCCCGCCCCAGCAGATCGGCAAGTACCGTGTCCTCTCGGTGCTCGGCGAGGGGGCGATGGGCGTGGTCTACCGCGCGCACGATCCCTCGATCGACCGCGAGGTGGCGGTGAAGACCATCCGCAAGCAGGTGCTGGCCAACGAGCAGGTGGCCGCCCAGATGGTGGAGCGTTTCCGCCGCGAGGCCGTCGCCGCCGGGCGCCTCACGCACCCCGGGATCGTCGCCGTGTACGACTACGGCGAGGTCGACGACGCCGCCTTCATCGTCATGGAGCTCGCGCCGGGCACCTCGCTGGAGCACCACGTCGACCGCAACGGCCCGTTCAGCACCCAGGAGACGCTCGGGCTGATGACCCAGGTGCTCGAGGCGCTCGGCTACGCGCACTCGCGCGGCGTGGTCCACCGCGACATCAAGCCGGCCAACCTGCTGGTGTCGGTCGACGGGCGGGTGAAGATCACCGACTTCGGTATCGCCCGCATCGAGAGCTCCAACCTCACGCACGCCGGGACGACGCTGGGCACGCCGATGTACATGGCGCCGGAGCAGTTCATCGGCGGCCCCATCGATCATCGCATCGACCTCTTCGCCGTCGGGGTCATGGTCTACGAGCTGCTCACCGGCGAGCGCCCCTTCGGCGGTGAGACGCTGCAGGCGCTCGCGTACCAGGTGGTGCACGGCCAGCACGTGCCGCCGACGCAGCGCAACCCGATGTTGCCGCCGTTGACCGACGCGGTGCTGGCGACGGCGCTGGCGAAGAAGCCGGAGGCTCGTTACGCGTCGGCCGCGGAGCTCGCGCGGGGTCTCGCGCTGGCGCTGGCGCCCTGGCAAGCTGGCCAGCCGGCGGTCGTGGTCCCAGCGCCGGCTCTGTCCGAGACGGCGCTCGCCAGCAGCGTGATGCCCACCGGCCCGGCGACCGGCAATCCGCTCCTCTCGAGCGCCATCATGCGCGAGCTCGAAGGGGCGCTCGCCGGCGTGCTCGGACCTCTCGCGGGCGGGATGGTGCGCCGTTGCGCCACGCGCACCACCGACGTGAACGGCTTCGTCGAGGCGCTCTGCCAGAACGCGCCGACGCCAGCGGACCGCTCGCGCATCGAGCAGACCACCCGCGCGACGCT
Source organism: Labilithrix luteola (assembly GCA_026225435.1). Lineage (GTDB taxonomy): Bacteria > Myxococcota_A > Polyangia > Polyangiales > Polyangiaceae > JAMFST01. The sequence goes on along the minus strand of JAMFST010000058.1, from coordinate 2,671 downwards.
CGCGCGATCGATCCCCGGTGGCGGGCGCCTGTCGTCCCCCGAGATCAGCGGGATGCGCCCGGCCATGAGCAGCCAGCCGTCGTCCATCGACCTCGCCGTCTCGTCCGCGGTCTCGCCGGAGGACGTCAGCCGGGTCGTCGCCGAGCTGGCCAAGGCGGTCGGCCCGATCGCGCGCGTGCTCGTGAAGAAGGCGCTCCCCCGGGCCACCGATCTGCGCTCCCTCTGCCTCCTGGCGGCCGAGGGGATCGAGCAGGAGGCCGAGCGAGCGCGCTTCCTTCAGGCGATGAAGGTCGGCTGAGCGTCGCGTCCGCCGCGACCTTCGCTCACTTGCCGAACAGCTTCGTCGCGTCCGGCGTGCCGACGCCGGTGGGGCCGTCGTACCCGGCGCGCGCCACGCAGAGGATCTGCGAGACGCACGTGCCGTTGCTGCCGCTGGTGACGTCGTTGAAGTCGGCCTCGTTCTCGTACGCGAACGACGGGTCGACGCCGACCAGACCGGCGGCCGCGAAGATCGCCGCGGTCACCGGGGAGGCGAGGCTCGTCCCGCCGAAGATGTTCCAGCCGGCCGGGATGTAGTCGTCGGCCTTCTTGTCGGGATCGACGTACGAGATGTAGATGTTGAAGCCGGTGTCCGGATCGGCGACGGCCGCGAGGTCGTTGTCGAGGCGCCCCTTGCAGGCGGTCTGCTTCTGGTAGCTCGGCTTGGGGAAGAACTCACTGCAGCCGCTGTTGGTGGCGCCGTCGTCTCCGCCCGGGCCCCAGACCTTCTCGGCCCAGCCGCGCGAGTTGGTCGTCGTCTTGGTGAGCGCGGTGCCGCCGACGGAGAAGACCTGCGGGATGTCCGAGGGGAAACCCGAGCCCTTCTGGTCGTCGGTGTTGTTGGGTGAGGTGGCGAAGCCGTCGTCACCGACGGCGGCGAAGATGGCGACCCCCGGGTGAATGTAGTGGACCGCCTCGGCGACCGCGTCGGCCTGGAGGATGCCGCCGTTCTTGGCGTTGCTCGCTTCGACCGAGCCCCAGCTGTTGCTGATGAACTTCGCGCCCATGGCGACCGCGGTGTCCTCGGCCTGATCGAGCTCGTCTTCCGTCTCGCCGGCCGGCGGGCTGTTCTCTTCCCCCTCGAGGAGGAGGATCTTGCAGTTGGGGCAGGTGGCGCTGACCGACTCGATGTCGAGCGCGATCTCCTGCGCCCAGCCGTAGTCCGGCGTCGGGAGGGGCGAGGCCTGGCCAGCGGCGTTCACCTTCTTGAAGCAGCCATTGGCGGTGGTGCACGGGGGCAGCCCGTACTTCGCGCGGTACACCGCCAGGTCCGCCTCGGCGGTCGGGTAGTCCTGCGCGTCGACTATGGCGACGGTTACCCCCTGGCCGACGCTCGCCGGAACATTGTACGCCGACTGCAGATCGGCCGGGCCGTAGGCGATCGAGGTCGCCTTGTGCTCCGGGCTGTACGCGGCGGCGACGGCGCCGAAGTCCGGCGTGTACCCCTCGGCAACGTCGGTGCGGACCGCCGCGTGGCAGTACACCGCGCGGCGGCCGGAGCCGCTGGCGCAGGAGCGCTTGGTCGTGTGCAGCGGGATGGCGGAGAGCGCCTCGTCATCGGCCGAGGCCGCGCTGGAGGATGCGTCGTTCTGCGAGGCGCCCGAGCAGCCCACCGCGAAGCTGGCCGTGAGCGCGAGCCCCGCGGCGAGGGTGGTGAAGCCGGAGAGGCGCGCGAGGCGGGAGCCGAAGGACGAATCCATGTCCACCTACATGGCCACACCCCGAAGACCGGCGCCAGGCATCGCGCGGGAAAATCGTCCGCGTTTCAGCGGAGATTCAACTCGTCTTCCCTGGAGGAATGATCGCGCGAAGGGTGGATCAATCGACCTCCTGGTCGATCTGGATCCATCACCTTATGTACGGTGACGACCGCCAACCGACGAGTTGCGGCCCTTACGGCGGCTTATCGTCGGCCTCGGTTCAGTAGGGCTTCTGGCCCACGTAGTTTCCGGGCGGATCGTAGTCGCACACCCAGAGCTGCCAGCTGCCGCTGCCGAAGGGTGATCCCGTCGTACAATTGGCAACGCCACACCCGAGCTGCGTGCTGTCGCGCCAGACCACCTGGGTGTAGTGGCCGCAGCTGTCGCCGCTGGCGCAGGTGTTCGTCGCGTAGTCGTAGTGGGCCGACTCGCCCACCCAGGAGGTGACGACGTCCGCCGGCGCGGTGGAGCCGGTGGAGGCGAAGAGGTTCTGGCCGTACGAGCCGGCGCCACCGTGCTCGAAGCTGCAGCCGTTGGCCCACGTCTGCGCGGCGGCGGCGACGGTGCTCGACCAGGTGAGCGCGGGGATCGCCGGGCTCGCTGCGGGGCTCACGGCGGCTCGCGCGGCGTCGTGCGCGGCGGTGATCCCGTTCACGTCGGCTGGCTCGCCCGCGCCGTCGTCACCACCGCCGCTGCTGCCTCCGTCGCCGGCATCGGGGCCGCTCGCCGGGCCACCCGATCCATCGCCCGACCCGTCACTCGACGATGAGCATCCCGCGCAGACCAGAGTGACGAGGATCGACAGGAGCGCACACGATCGAGGCATGCCCGAGCTTATCGCGAAGCTCAGTGCCGTCCACTCACGGCGTCGTGCCCCGCACGACGTTCGCCACGAGCGCCGGCCGCTGCAGCACCAACACCTCGGTGGCGTG
>JAMFST010000597.1 GCA_026225435.1 Labilithrix luteola | reverse complement strand
GGTCCCCTCCCCCTTGGTGGTGAAGAAGGGCTCGAAGAGGGACGCCTCGTCGGCGACTCCTGGTCCGCCGTCGACGACCTCGACGCAGACCGCACGCGCAGCGACCGCTCCCCTGACCTCGACCTGCCCCTCACGTCCGGCGGCGTCCACCGCATTCGCGAGGAGGTTGTCGATGATACGGGCGAGGTCGTCGCGCGCCACACCGGTGCGGCCGTCTCCCTCGTGGCGCACGTGCACCGAGACCGGCGCCGAACGCGCCTGCAGGAGCGCCACTCGCTCCTCGGCGAGGGCGAAGAGGTCGACGGGCACGCTCGGCTCCCTCGCACGGACTTCCGGTCCGCCATTCGGCTCGCCTTCGCCCTTTCGCGCTCTCGCCACCACCAGCAAGGACCTCACCGTTCGGTCGAGCCGCGCTACCTCTTCGAGGCAGGCGTCGATCTCCGCGCGCTGCGTGGGCGCGACCCCGGGCTCACGCGCCATCACGTCGAGCTTCAGCTTGATCCCGGTCAGCGGATTGCGAATCTCGTGGGCGACGCCCGCAACCACGCGCCCCAGCCCTGCCAGCCGTTCCCGGTGCGCCAGGCTCCGCGTGAGCTCCTGCTCGCGCGCCTGGGCGTCGGCAAGGTGCGACGCCATGTCCGCCAGCCCCCGGGTCAGGTTGGCGAACTCCGCGGTCGCGGGCACGTCCAGAGGGGCGCGCAGGTCACCTCGCAGCCGCTGCAGCGACGCCTCGAGATTGCGCACGCCACCTCCGAGCGCGACGACCGCGCTCAGCGTGACGAGCACGAGGGCGATGGTCGCACCGGAGAGCAAGCCCAGCTCCGCCCGCCAGCGACCGCTCTCGGCGAGGCCGGTGCTCGGCACGCGCAGCAGCGCCCAGGCCCGGACGGTGCTCGTCACCGGACGCACGACGAAGGACACGACGTCGTGAGGGTGATCGAGGTTCCCGTCCGCCCCGGGAGAGCGGCAGAGGTCGACGAGCGTGTCCCGCTGATCGGGCGGGAGCGGCTTCGGACCGGCGCTCGACACTCCCTGAGCGGTCACCGACGCGTCAGCGAAGACCACGCCCTCCCGCGAGCAGTAGCCGACGGCACCGTCCACGAGCGTGGCGGCGAGGCTGAGGCTGCGAGTGCGAAGGGTAGACACGCTCGCCACATCGCCAGGATCGATCGATGGCCCGAGGACCGAGCCCGCCGACACCAGCGCGCTCGTCGTCTTCTCGAGCTCGTCGTGCGCCGCCCGCATGCGCGCGGCGCGCGAATCGGTGGCGGCATGCGCGATGACGAGGATGGCCGCGAGCAGCGCGCAGGCAGCGAGCGCGACCACCACGAGGAGACGGTGACGCAGCGACACGGTCACGTCAGGGTGCCACGGGTGTGGCGCGGCGCGCTGCTCGATGTGCGAGACGACGAGTGAAGAGAGAAATCACGGTGCGCTCCTCTTGCGTCGAGCGTCTTCACCTCTCGTGCCCACGTAGATGGCGCCGAAATCGGCGCGTGCTCGCCGACGAAAGCGTCACTCCCACTGACACCGTCACGCTCCGTGACGCTCGACCGTCTCGTCGAGGAAGGCTGCGCCGGGGTTCTCCTCGGTGACGGGAGTGGCGACCGCGCCGGGCACGGTGCGTGCTGATGCCACCAGCAGGAGCGCCGTGCTCCTCCATCCCTTCGAGGTCGTCATGCCGAAAGAATCCTCCGCGCCGTCCGTTGTCCTTCGAGGTCGAGTCGTCTCCTTCAACGTGAGCCCGAAGGGAGATCTGGAAGGCGTCGTCCTGCAACTTCGCGACGGCACGGCTCAGGTCAACTTCGCCAAGGGGGCCCACGAAGCGGCCGAGCGCTGGACCGTCGGAAGCAGCGTCAGCCTCCGCGGCGTGCTCGAGGAAGAAGGCTTCGCCCACCCGGTCTACCGGCTCGAGCCGGAGGAGGGCTGCGTCCGCGGCAAGGTGGCGCGCCTGAATTTCGCCCGCCATGGAGAGCCCAATGGCTTCGTCCTCGACGACGGCACCTTCGTCCACCAGAAGCCGGACGGCGCCAGGAAGCAGCGCGTCCGCGTCGGCGACCGGGTCCGTGCGACGGGCGAGGTACGCGTAGGGCGCGCCGCGACCGTCCTCGAGGCGACCTCGGTGATCCGCGAGGCGGCCCCGAAGGCGCCACGGAGCGAGACGGTCGCCGAGGCGTGAAGACGCCGCCGTCGCCCTTGCCGCACCTCGAGCCCGACGCCGCGAGCTTCGCGTTCCCCCCGGGCGACATCGCCAAGGAGGGGCCCCCGGCGCAGTGGCAGACGAACGCCGTCGGCGTCTGGCCGGACAAGGGGATCGTCGGCACGCAGCTGGGCCGAACGAGAACGGTCGCCAGTGGTGATCTCGACGGTGGCGGTGAGCGCCATCGTGACGGCGAGCATCGCGCTGATGCTCGTGAGGCCGCGCGGCATCGCCGAAGTGTGGTGGGTGAGCGCCGGCGCGCTGCTCCTGGTGCTCTCGGGCCTCCTGCCACTGCCCCTCGCCGCGTCGGCCCTCGGTAAGGGGGCCGACGTGTACTTCTTCCTCGGCGGCATGATGCTGCTGTCCGAGCTCGCGCGTGCGCACGGGGTGTTCGACTGGCTCTCGTCCCTCGCCATCCGCAGCTCGCGCCGCTCGGCCAGCCGCATCTTCGCGACCGTGTACGGCGTCGGTGCGCTGGTCACCATCTTCATGTCCAACGACGCGACGGCGGTGGTGCTGACGCCCGCGATCCTCGCCGCCGTGCGTAAAGCGAAGGTCACGCCGCTCCCTTACCTCTTCGTCTGCGCCTTCATCGCCAACGCCGCGTCCTTCGTCCTTCCCATCTCCAACCCGGCGAACCTCGTCGTCTACGGCGGCGCCATGCCGTCGCTCGCTCGCTGGCTGGCGGCGTTCGGGCTCCCCAGCATTCTTTCGATTCTCGTGACCTACCTCGTGGTGCGCACCACCTTCCGCCGCGACCTGCGAGGGACCGTGGAGGACGTCGAGCAAGCGCCCCTGTCGACCTCCGGGCGATGGGTGCTGGGTGGTCTCGCCGCGGTGTCCGCCGTGCTCCTCTTCGCTTCGGCGAGGTCGCTCGACCTCGGGCTGCCGACCCTCGTGGCCGCTCTCGTCGTCACCATCGCGGTGTCGGTCATCGCGCGCGAGAGCCCGCTTCCGCTGGCGCGTGAGATCAGCTGGAGCACGCTGGTGCTGGTGGGTGCGCTGTTCGTGCTGGTCGAGGCCACCGTCCACATC
>JAMFST010000057.1 GCA_026225435.1 Labilithrix luteola | reverse complement strand
CGAATCGTGCTCGACCGTGCGGATCACATCGTCATCGTACTCGACGATCAGGTCTTCCTTCGGCTCCGGGTACCCGAGCGGCGCCTCGTCACGCGCGTAGCCGATGGCGCGGTACCCGCGCAAGCGCTTCTCGAACATGCGCAAGAGCACTGGCACGTTGCGATCGACGTAGTCGAAGAGCCTCACCTCGCGCTTCCCCGGATGCAACCGGTGGAGGCGACCCGTGTACTGCACGAGCGTGCCCTTCCACGACACCGGCAAAGCGAGAAACAACGTGTCAAGCCGCGCGTCGTCGAACCCCTCGCCGATGTATCGTCCTGTCGCGAGGAGGAGCCGCTCCTCGTTCGGCGGGATCGCATCGAGCTGCGCGCGCACCGCACGGTCGGCCTTGGCGCCCATGCCGCCTTGCAACACCACAAGGTGCCGCGCCACGCGTTCGAGACGCTTCGCAAAGTACGCGAGGTGCTCCTTGCGCTCCGTGAGCAGGATCGGTGACCTACCTTCTTCAAGGGCACGAACGACGTCGTTCAAGATCATGACGTTCCGCGCCTCGTCCCGAGCGAGCGTCCCGTAGAGGTCCTGAATACTGACCTTCTCACCAGAGGCAGGCGCGCGGAAGCTCGTCTCGCGAACGACGAGGCGGTGCTCAAACGGACGCGCTCCCGCCTGGGCCTTCGCGTCGATCTTGAAGCGCACCGGGCCGAGCTGCATCTCGGTGATCGGATGGTGTCCGTCACGGCGCTGCGGCGTGGCGGTCAGCCCCACGACGTAGCGCGCCTTCACTTCGCGGAGGACGCGCTCGAACTGGACGGCGGGAAGGTGGTGGCACTCGTCGACGATGACCTGGCCGTAGCTCGCGACGAGGTCCGCGACGGAGTCCTTCCGCACGAGGCTCTGGATCATGGCCACGTCGATGCGCCCCGTCGGCGTCCGCTTCGCGCCGGCGATCTGGCCGATCTTCCTGCTCTCGAGCCCGAGGAAGAGGGCGAGCTGCGCGAGCCACTGATCGAGCAGCGGCCGACGGTGCACGAGAATCAACGTGCTGCATGCCCGCGACGCGACGAGATACGTGCCTATGACCGTCTTGCCGACGCCCGGAGGTGCGACGAACACGCCCGTATCGTGCGCGAGAAGAGCGCGCGCGGCGGACTCCTGAACAGCGGTGAGCTTTCCATGGAAGCGGAGATCGAGCGGCGTCCCGGCCATGCGCTCGTCGACCACGTCGAGGGCGACACCGTGCACGCGCAGCAGCTCCTCGAGATCCGCCCTGCAGCCGCGCGGAAGGGCGACCTGCTTGGGCAAGTCCTCGGCGCAGGAGATCACCCGCGGCGTCATCGCCGTCGAGAGGCGCATGCTCTGCTTCTTGTAGAACTCGGGGTTCTGGAAGGCGGCAAGGCGCTTGATCTGGTTTAGGAGGGCCGACGGACCGTCCTTCGCGACGAACAGCCGTTGAGCGAGCACCGCGGACATTCGCGCCGGCATCGGGCCCGTGACGCGGCGCACGCGCGGAGTACCGGAAGGCGGGCGCGTCCACGGCAACGCACCTTCCTCGTCGTCAACCGCCTCGGCGATCCGAACCCCGACGATCGTTCCCGTGCGTGCCGCATCGGAGGCGATCCGCTCGACGGTAGCGGCGTCGATCCGCCGGACGGACGCAAGGGCCGACCATTGCTGGTCGCCGGAATAAGCGTTCAGGCTGTCGTCGAGGAAGACGGAGTTCCCCTCCTTCCGAGGACCGTGCTGGAGCGGCAGGGCGATGAGGTTCCCAAACCCGCCGCGCGGCATGGTGTCCTGGCTCGGGAAGAGCCGGTCATATGACTCCATGCTGAGCTCGTGGCGCGACGCCATCGTATCCGTGATCAGGTGGGAGCCCATCTTGCGCGCGGTCGCAGCGGCGACAGGCTCCGCGAAGAAGAACCAGACGTGTGCTCCATTTCCCGATCGCGATCGCTCGACGAGGGCGGGCAGCCCGAGCCGCTTCGCTGTCTGCGTGAACGCGCGAACGTCATCCTTCCAGCTCTTCTTGTCGAAGTCGACCGCGAGAAACCAGCACGTCTCGTCGGGGAGCATCGGATAGACGCCCATCACGTGCTCACCCCGCAAGTGCCGGGCCACTGCAGCGTCGTCGACCCGGCGGAACGCCTGCCTCGTGCAGTCACCGCACTTCACCTTCGGCAGCTCGCAGAGCCCGGCGACGAACTTGTTCGAGCACGCAGGCGCATAGCCAGCCTTGTCTGTCTTCTTGCTGACGAAGCGGGTCGGATAGAGGTCGTCGCGGCCACGGAAGAGCTGTCGGAACAGCTTCACCTTCTCCGCCGGGGATCGCGGCGGCGTCGCGATCGTCGCGCCGCTCCTCGCGTTGGTCGGTGTCTGGTCGAGCGCGGCGAGCTGACCTCGTAGCGCGGCGAGGCGCGCTATCGCCTGGGCACGCTCCTCCTCGAAGCGTCGAAGGCGCCTCTCCTCCTCGTCGATCGCCTCGGCGAGCGCCGCTCGGTCTATCGGCGCGTCCGTGCCCGGCCTGGAGGGCGAGGGTGGGTCACCCACGG
>JAMFST010000596.1 GCA_026225435.1 Labilithrix luteola | reverse complement strand
GTGCCCGGCCTGTACGTGAACGGCGGCCCGGGCTTCGTCGGCAAGCCGCAGGGGTGGGGCGAGGCGCGCAAGGTGGAGTACGACCGCACGCGCTACCACCAGCCGAGCGACGAGTTCGACCCGAGCTGGGACTGGACCGGCGCGGTGCAGGACACGCAGCTGGTGTTCCTCGTCGGCCGCCGCGTGGCCAACGCCGACGCGATGCCCTTCTGGAAGCCGACCGACGAGTTCGCCAAGGTCCCCCGCGCGCGCTGATGGTCTACCGGGCGCGGACGATCTCGGCGATGAGCGCGTCGGGCGCGTCGACGTGGACCCAGTGGCCCGCGTTCGGGATCACCTCGTAGAACACGCGACCGGGGTTCGCCTCCGCCGCACGCTGGGCGCGCGCACGGTCGGCTGCGTCGAGGACGTTGGAGCGGTCGGCGACGATCAGGTGCAGGCGCACGCGACCCGGCGGAGCCTCCACCGTCGGCCACTCGTCGACCACGAAGTAGTTCTCGAGCAGCGCGCGGATCGCCGGCAGCTCGAGGCGCAGGCGGTAGCTCGTGCCGTCCTCGGTCGCCTCCACGTTGGTCGCCAGCCACGTGCGCAGCCCCTGGTTCGCCGCCCCCGGCAGCCCGCCGTCGGCCAGCGCCTCCTCGAAGGCGCGCCGGCTCGGGAAGCTCGTCGGTAGTCGTTCGAGCGTCTGCAGCACGCCGAGCGTCCCCTCGGAGCCGCGCGGCGTCGTCATGTCGCGGGTGCTCGGCGTCGAATCGACGACGAACACGTCGGCGAGATCCCCCGCGCGCGCCGACGTGTAGGCGAGCGCCACCTTGCCGCCGAAGCTGTGTGCCACCACCGCCTCGATCGGTTCGGGATACGCGGCGGCGAGCTGCGCGAGATCGGCGGCGGCGGCGGCGACCGTGTGCGGCCCGGCGAAGTGCTGCGAGCGCCCGTGCATGCGCAGATCGACGAGGATCGCGCCCCAGGTTTGCGGATTTCCCGCGGCGGCGTCACGCGCCTCGAGGCCGGTGAGCACGCGCTTGGCGATGGTCCGCCAGTTCCCTCCCGAGCCGAGGATGCCGTGGAGGAAGAGGACCCAGCGAGTCGGACGAGCCGTGCCTGCGGTGCCCGGGCCGGTCAACGTGACGGCGGTATGAAAGAGGTTCACGTCTGCTTGCGCACCTTTCGCGCGCCTGTACCTAGCAACATCTGACACGTACCTCCTTCGATTTGCGAGTGACGACGCGGCGCGTGGAGCTATCCTCGACTCCATGCAACGTACATCCGGCGATGCCTGGTCGCCGCTCGTCGAGACGATGCGCGCCCTCAAGGCCACATGGCCTGCGCGCGGCTGGAGCTGGGACTCCCGCATCAACTGCGTGTCCTCGTCCTTCAGCACCGAGTTCGAAGCCAAAGCCCGTCAGTGTGCCACCAGCGCCTTGCCCCTCGAGTTCGTGGCCGCGAGCATCGCCCGTGCCCCTGCCCTCCTGCAGGAGGTGGCCGAGCGTGCCGGCGGTCTGCGCAGCGGGCAGCTCCTCCTCTCGGCGCCGGTGTTCAACGGCGTGCTCGCCTTCGGTCTCTGGTGGCCCTGGGGGGATGGCGAGACCATCTCCTTCCGCGTCGGCCTGGCCAACGTCGACTCGTCGCGCGAGCCGTATCCGCGCTTCCGCGACGTGTTCAACGTCGCGCTGTGACCTGACACCAACCTGACCGGCTGAGCAGGCGCGCGTGATCTTCTTCCCCGCAGGCCAGCACGCCGCGGTGAAGGACGGGACGATGACCGTGACGTTTCGCGCGTGGGATCGCCCGCGCGCGAAGGCGGGATCGCTTCAGCGATCGCACCCCATTGGCGTCATCGCCGTCGACGAGGTCACCGCGGTGAAGCTCGGAGACGTGAGCGACGAGGACGCCCGGAGGGCCGGTCACCAGAGTCAGCGCGCGCTCGCCGCCTTCGTCCGCGACAAGCTCGGCACGGTGACGAAGGCCACGGTCGTCTACCGCATCGCGTTCCGCTTCGCGGGCGACGCGGACTTCGCCCCGGAGGCGCTCGCCAGCGAGCTCACCTCCGCCGACGTGGCCACCATCACCGCGTCACTCCAGGCGCTCGACGCCGTCAGCCCGGACGAGACCCCCTGGACCCGCGCGACCCTCGAGCTCATCGCCACGCACCCGCGCGTGGTCGCCTCCGCGCTGGCCGACCAGGTCGGTCGTGAGCGTGCGGCGTTCAAGGCCGACGTGGTGAAGCTGAAGAAGCTCGGCCTCACCCAGAGCTTCAGCGTCGGCTACGAGCTGTCCCCTCGCGGCCGGGCATACCTCGATCAGAGTGCGCGCAAGTCACGCTCCACCCGCGCGAGGAAGGCCGGCTCGAAGACGCCGTCGACCCGGATCGAGTAGCGGAAGAACGGGTCGGCCTCGACCCCGTGGTACTCGTGGTCGTTGAACCAGTAGGCCTGCCCGCGAACGAAGTGCTTCCGCTGCTGCTCCTCGTCCCACAGGAAGAGCCGCTTGTTCCCTCGCGGGCACAGGGTGATGAAGTGGTCCGGCGGACCGTCCGGCTCCCCGTCGCGGTGCACCGTGCCGTGGTCGTTCGCCTCGAGACCGAGCAGGTTGCAGCGGCCGATCTCGCGAAACGGCAGCTGCTCGACGAGCGCGATGAGGCCGGGGAAGTGCTCGCGCGCCTCGTCCGTCCAGGTCTTGCCCGCGGCGTGTGCCTTGTCCTCCCAGCCGCTGGTGGGGATCATCTCCACGAAGGTCTTCCACGGGAAGTAGACCCCGTGCTTGAACTTCAGCCACATCACCTGGTCGCGCGAGAGCGGGTTGTCGCGCTCCTCGCCCCACTCGTAGTCGGCGAAGCGATCGAGGTCGTACTCCTCCGGCTCGTAGGCCAGCGCGACGAACGCGGCGGCCTCTTCGCGGGTCATGGCGGCGATGACCTGCCCATAGTCGACGTACGGCTCGTCCTCGAGCGACGGCGGCACGATGCCCATCCACTTGTGGCTGCCGCCGGTGTACTCGACGGGCAGGCGGGTCAGGGCGAGGCAGATCTCGTCATCCAGCGCTGCCAGCGCCGCGACGTCGACGTAGGCGCTCAGATCCAGCGACGACCGGCCGAGGAG
>JAMFST010000595.1 GCA_026225435.1 Labilithrix luteola | reverse complement strand
GGCCAACCAGGGATTCGGATACGGCGTCTCAGTCCGTACCCGGCAGACCGGGATCGGGCCCAGCCTGGGCTCGTTCTTCTGGCCAGGCGCGTTCGGCACCACCTGGATCGCCGACCCCCACGAGCAGCTCGCGGCCACGCTGCTCGATGATGGCGGTGCTCTCGCGCTGCCCTTCGCTCAGCTTGCCTCGCTGCACCAGCTCGGCGAAGCCGAGGATGCTGTTGAGCGGGCCCTTGAGGTCGTGGCTCATGGAGGCGAGGAACATGGCGCGCATGCGCTCGGTGGCGGCGTGCGAGTCGATGGCCATCTCCTGCGCCGCGGCGAACTCGCGGAACACGTCGCCGAGTCCGTCGATGGCGGCGAGCAAGGTGGAGATACCGGAGAAGCGGGCGTCTCGCTGGACCTTGGTCCCCTTCAAGATGTCGGCGACGCCGGTGCTGGCGACGACGCGCCGCGCGAGCTCGATGTCCTGACCGAAGGCCTCGCCGATGCGCCCGCCGAGGACGCCGGCGAGCAAGGTCGCGACCAGCGCCAGCAACGCGTACACGCCGGTGATCGCGGCGTTGGGCGCGCCGGCGAAGCGAACCCGCGCGTGCCCTTGATGGAGCGACACGGTGAGCTCGGTGACGCCGCGCTCGTCGTGCACCGCGCGCACCGGCGCCGGATCGCTGGAGACCTCGACGTCGATGCCGTACGACGCCAGCTCCTTGATCGCCTCGGTGACGCCGGAGCGGTCGCCGCTGACGGCGTCGAGCGTGCCGCGCACCGTCTCCTCGACGTCGCGGGTATGCGCCTCCATGTACGAGGCGCGGGCGTGACCGTTGACCAGGAGCGACGAGCCGAGCGCGACGAAGCCGACCGGAGCGGCAACGGCGAGGAGCAGGCGACGCTGGAGGCGCATCTTCCGCTTGGCGTCGAGCGTCTCGATGGCCGCGCGCGCGGCGGGCGGCGGGGCGATCTCGATCACCTGCCCCACGACGGAGCGCATCAGCACGTACAGAGGCAGGCTGCCGACGCTGGCCAGGGTGATGGCGAAGAGCACCAGCGTGATCTGCGTCGGCAGATCGTTCTGCACGGGGCGCAGCGGCGGGGCCAGCGTCGCGAGCGCGCCCACCACCACGGCGATGAGCGCGAAGAACGACAGCCGCGCGGCCAGCGAGTAGATCGAGCGCAGCTCCGCCGCCGAGACGTCGGTGCGCCCCTGCGACAGCGCCACCAGCGCGCGCCGCAACGGGCGCGTCGTCAGGTACGTCACCAGGGTCGGGCACAGCACGGTGAGCGCGACGCCCCACACGGCCAGCGGGATCCAGCCGGCCGTCGACTCGAGCGAGAGCAGCCGCGGCCCGATGGCGAAGCCGATCCCCATGACGAAGAGGCCGGAGCCGATCTGCAGACCGGTGAGCCGCCCGGGGAGCGTGCGCGGATCGCTCACGAGATCGCTCCCCGCTTGCCCGAGCCGCCGGAGCCGGAGGCGGAGTTGCCGGGCTTCGAGCCCGAGCCGGACGGCGACGACGGCGGACCGCCGAGCGCCCCGGGCTTCGACGAGCTCGAGGCGCCGCGCCACAGCGGCAGGTAGACGTGGAACTTGGAGCCGCGACCGAGCTCGCTCTCCAGCTGGATGGTCCCCGAGTGCAGGAGCACCAGGCGCCGCGCGATGGCCAGACCGAGGCCGGTGCCGCGCTTGTGCGCGCGTTCGCCGTGCGCCTGCTTGTACTCCTCGAAGATCATCGCGCGCTCGTCGCTGTCGATGCCCGGGCCGGTGTCGATGACGCTGAGCGAGACGAAGCGCGGCGCAGCGGCGACCTTGACGACGATCTCGCCCTCCTGGGTGAACTTGATGGCGTTGCCCACCAGGTTGGTGATCACCTGGCGAACGCGGCGCGCGTCGACGTCGCCCATCACCCCCGACGAGCCCTCGACGCGGAGCACCACCGGCTTGTCCTTCAGGCGCACCGCCTGTTCGCGGGTGACCTCGTGGGCGAGCGCGGTGAGGTCCGTCGGGCTCTTCGAGAGCTTCAGCTGCCCGGTCTCGAGGGCGGAGAACTCGAGGATGTCGCTGATCAGCTCGAGCAGGTGCTGCCCCGAATCGCGGATCTGCTCCACCTCCTCGCGCTGCTCGGCGGTGAGCGGGCCGTCGACCTCGGCGAGCAGGATGTCGGCGAAGCCGAGGACGGCGTTGAGCGGGCTGCGCAGCTCGTGACTGACGGCGGCGAGGAAGGCAGCGCGATCGCGATCGGCCTCGGTCGCGCGGTCGAGATCGACCAGGTAGCTCTTCTCCGACGCGGCGAAGCGCGCGACGAGATCGTTGAAGGCGCTGGTGAGCACGCCGACCTCGTCGAAGGCGCGCAACGGGACCCAGGTGGTCGCCGATTCGAGGCGCGACTTGTCGGACATCTCGGCGACCCGCTCGGTCACGAACTCGACGTCGCGGATCGCGTCACGCGCGACCGCGGAGGCGACGGCCGAGGCCACGCCGAGCAACAGGATGGTCAGCGCGAGGAGCGCCGAGACGAACGGGCGCGCGCGCTCGGACTCGTAGCTCGCCGGCACGAAGGCGATGAGCGCCTGCCCGCCCATCGGTGGGCTCAGCGCACGCGCCGCGAACTTGGTCGGGCCGGCCGAGGTGGTCGCGTCCCCCTGCCCGAGCGCGACGGCTTGACGCAAGGTCGCCTCGTCCGGCGCCTCGTCGGTGACGCGCAGCAGCACCGCGCCGGTGCCGTCGACGACGAGGAACTCCGCGTCGCTCATGTGTGCCGCCTGCTGCAGGAGCGGGAGGCGACGCGACGCGGGGAGGCGCGGCAAGCGCGCCGAGAGCGAGGCGATGAGCAGGGTCGCTTGCTCGGCGGCGCGCTCGTCGCTGGTGCGCGAGAACTGGTCGATTCCGACGATCCCGATGGCCAGCGCGACGGCGATGCCGACGGCGATGACGATCACCGGAGGGAGCGGCAGGAGCGGCCAGCCCGGGCGACGCGGGAGGTTGGTGATCCGCCCGGTCTTGGGCTGCGCGCTGAACCCACCGGTGAAGGCCGCCTCGTCGAAGAGACCGCGCCGCTGCGGAGCGCCGCGGGCACCGACGCTCGGACGGCTACCGGGCGCGGAGGGCGCTACCGGGACGGACGGTTTCGAAGGAGCGACCGAGGGGACGGGCGGATGGACGGCACGACGCGACGACGACGACGGCGCCGCCGCCGGTCGCGCCACGGGTTGACGCGGACGTGACGCAGGCGGCGGCTGCGTGCGAACCGGCGGCGGAGGGGGCGCGAGCGAGGGGGACGACCCGCGCCCCTGCAGCGGCGGCGGCACGAAGCTGGGCCGGCTCGGCGGGCTCAGCCCGAACGGATGCGAGGGCCGCGGCGGTCCCGGCGGCGGCGGCAGGATCGAGCCGCCCGGGGTGGCGACGGCCGGCGCTCCCGGCGGCCCACTCGGAAGCGGCGCGTTGCCTGGATGCGACGGATGAGCCGCCGAGGCGCCGCCCGTCGGCCCCGTCGGGACACCGGGACGGGAGTCGCGTTGCGGCGGAACCGGACTCACGGTCGCGCATCATACGACAGAGCATCCTCGTCACGACGTACGCGCGCTAACCACGCGTTGCGTTGAGGAAATATCAACACGCGTCAAGCGGTTCATGCTTGCGAGACGCGGTCGCCACGACGATAAGCGCAAGAGGGGAGCGAAGCTCTCCGGCCCCGGACGACTCGTCTCCGCCAATGCCCCGACGCCGACGCACGATCGACACGAAGCCCGCTGCTAGCCCGACCGCGCCCGTCGCGGAAGCGAGGACCAGCGTTCGCACGAACGTCGCACGCGTGTGGGAGCGTGCCGTCGCCAACATGCGAGGCGCCAGGAACGAACGACAGCCGAAGGCGGCGAGCAGCACGGAGTGGACGCTGGATGCATCCGTCGTCGACCTCTCCGTTCCGTCCTCGCCGGCGTCCGAGCGCGAGCTCGGCAACGACTCCGGCATCTACGCGCTGAAGCCCTCGGACGTGAGGAGAGTGGAGAGCGTGGAGAGCGTCGCCGCCGTCGACGAGCCGGCCATGCGCGCCGCCACCGAGGTCACCCTCATCGTCTACGGCTGGACCAGCGTCGAGCCGGGCACCCTCAGCTGGGTCTTCCCCACGCTGCGCGCCGCGCTCGCCGCCGCCAGCGCCATGAAGAACGCCGTCCGCTGGGCCATCCTTTCGGGCTCCCACGCCCAGGAAGAGGAGACGCCCTTCGACGTGACCACCGCTCGCGCGAGCGGCCACGTGCTGGTGGAAGGCGCGCTCTGACGTAGAGCGCGCCCGATCCGCTTCAGTTCTTGACCGACTCGAGGATGATGCTGATGCCCTGGCCGCCGCCGATGCAGGCGCTGCCGACGGCGTAGCGGCCGTTGCGGCGGGCGAGCTCGTACACCAGGTGCGTGGTGATGCGGGCGCCGCTGGCGCCGAGCGGGTGACCGAGGGCGATGGCGCCGCCGTTCACGTTGGTCTTCTCCATGTCGAGCCCGAGCTCCTTCACGACCGCGAGGAACTGCGGCGCGAACGCCTCGTTGACCTCGACGAGGTCCATGTCCGACAGCTTCAGATCCGCGCGCTGCAGCGCCTGACGGATCGCGGGAGCCGGGCCGATGCCCATGATGCTGGGATCCACGCCGGCGACGCCCCACTGGGTGATGCGGGCGAGCGGCTTGAGCCCCTTGGCCTTGGCGTACGCCTCGGTGGTGAGGACCAGCGCCGCGGCGCCGTCGCAGATGCCCGACGCGTTGCCGGCGGTGACCGTGCCGTCCTTCTTGAAGACCGTCGGCAGCTTGCCGAGGATCTCCATCGTCGTCTGCGGGCGCGGGTGCTCGTCGACGTTGAAGGTGACCGTCCCCTTCTTGGTCTTCAGCTCCATCGGCGCGATCTCGGCGTCGAAGAGGTGCTGCTCCTGCGCGGCGGCCCAGCGCTTCTGGCTGCGCAGCGCGTGCTCGTCGCACTGCTCGCGGGTGATCTTGTACTTGTCGGCGAGGTTCTCGCCGGTGATGCCCATGGGCGCGTTGCAGTAGCTGTCGGTGAGCGCGCTCCACAGCGAGTCCTCGAGCGCCGGCGCCTTGCCGAAGGCGAAGCCGTCGCGACCGCCGCGTAGCACGTGTGGCGCCTGGCTCATGTTCTCGGTGCCGCCGACGAGGACCGCTTCGGCCTCGCCGAGGAGGAGCTGCTCGGCGCCGTTGATGATCGCCTGGAAGCCGGAGCCACAGAGGCGGTTCACCGTGAGCGCGGGGACCTCGATCGGCAGGCCCGCCTTGAGGCCGACGTGGCGCGCGCCGTAGATCGCGTCGGCGCTGGTCTGGATGACGTTGCCGAAGATGACGTGCTGGATGTCGCCGTTGCCGAGGCCGGACTGCGCGAGCGCCGCCTTCGAGGCGTGGACCGCGAGGTCGATCGCGCTGACGCCCTTCACGGCGCCCTGCATGGTTCCAAATGCGGTGCGCTTGGCACCAACGACGACGATCGACTGGGAGAGCTTGGCCATGACGGAGGGTCCTTTCGGGCGTTGAGGTGCGGGAACATAGCCCGATCCCTGGATTTCGTCTCGCCCGGGGGGACCCGCAAGCCCCCGTCATTGACGGGGGGCCGAAGCCAGCTCAAAGGGTCTCGCCCATGTCCCTGGACTCCGCGGCGATCGAGCGCCGGCAGCAGGTGCTCCCGATCGCGCTCGTGGTCCTCGCCGCCGTCGTCGGGCTCGCGGCGCTGGTCTTCGTCGTTCGCGCGGTGACCGGGCGGCCGGACAACCCGGTGGAGGCGGAGCTCATCTTCGAGGCGGCGCGGCTGGCGCGTGGCTGGCCGCTGTACGTCGATCCGGCGATCGGCGCGTCGGAGCTGGGCAACCCGCCGTCGCGCTTCCTCGTCCTGTACACGCCGGTGTGGCCGTTCGTCGTCGGGCACCTCGGGCACCTCGGGCAGCTCGGTGGCGCCAGCCAGCAGGTGTTGCGGCTGACCGGGCGGACGCTGGCGACGATCGGCTGGCTGGTGGTCTTCGTCTGCCCGGTGCTCGGTGCGCCGGCGCGGACCCGGCGCGCCACCCTCGTCGCCGCGCTGCTCGGAGCGGGGATCTACTTCCTCGCGCGCAACGCGCCGACGGTGACGCCGGACACGGTGGCGACGGCGATGGTGTGCGTCGCCTTCGTGCGCATCGGCAAGCAGCAGCGGGTCGGTGCGCTCGCCGCCGCGCTCCTCGTCATCGCTCCGTTCTTCAAGCCGAGCTGCATCGGCGCGGGCGCGGGGCTCGCGGTGGCGCTCCTGTGGCCGGTGCGCGGAGGGTCGACCTCGCGTCTTCGCCCGATCGTGACCGCGGCGATCACCGGCGCGCTCCTGGTGCTCTTCTGCCACGTGATGAGCGACGGGCAGTGGCTCGTGCACCTCTCGCGCTCGACCAAGCAGCCGCTCGACTGGGAGCGCTTCTCGCAGGAGATGGGCGGGCGCATCGTGGTCCTCGGCTTGCCGCAGGTGATCGTGGCGTTCGTCGGTCTGCGTCGCGGCGCCTCGCGCTTCCTCACCTGGTCGCTGCTCGCCAGCTGCGCCTGGGCGGCCTTCGCCATGGCCAAGCACGGGAGCGGCTCGCACTACTGGCTCGAGCCGACGGCGCTGTCCGTGGTGCTCATCGCCTTCATGCCGCCGCGCGTGATCGGCGAGGAGACGCGCCTCTCCACGAAGAACGAGGTCCACCTCCTGCGCGGCGTCACCTTGCTGGCGATCATCCTCGTCGGCGTGACCAGCCTGCCCGGCTACGGCCGCGAGATGCGCAACTGGGCGAACCGCGCCGCCAGCTTCGCCAGCCTCGACGCGCACTGCACGCGCGCGCCGGGTGAGATCGTCGCTTCGCCGGACGTCGCGCTCGAGATGGTGCTCGACGACCGCATCACCGTCCCCGACTGGCAGTCATCGTTCCTCGCAAGGCGCGGCGTGTTCCCGCTCGAAGCCTGGCGCTCGGACTTGCGCGATCCGCACGTGCGCTGGATCGCCCTCCCCTTCGATCCGGATCTGCCGGCGCCCGACACCAACGACGAGCGGATCGAGGTGAGCGCCTACCGCGACGTGCTCCGCGACGTCGTGCGCGAGAACTACACCCGCGACGCCTCGGTAGGCGGCTTCCTCGTCTTCAGACACAATCAGCTGTAGGTCGCCCAGCCTCCCAGGACGACCTCGTCGCGCTCCTTCACCTTCATCTGCAGCGCGATCTTCCCTTCGCCGACGTTCCAGCCCTCGGTGATGAAGGTGTCGCCCGGCCAGACCGGCTTCTTGAAGGAGGCGTCGAAGCCGGTGAGGCGCGACGCGTCTCCGTTCAACGCCCCCTTGGCCGCGTGGCGAACCATGTGGCCGTAGGTGCACAGCCCGTGGAGGATCGGCCCCTGCGGGAAGCCGACGCGGGTGGCGAACTCGGGATCGGCGTGGAGCGGGTTCACGTCGCCGCTGAGACGGTAGAGGAGCGCGAGCTCCGGCGAGGTGGTCTCCTCGACGCGGAAGTCCGGCTCGCGCGCGTCGGAGCCGCGCGGCATCTCGACGATCTTCTCTTCCTTCGGCACGGTGGTGCCGCCGAAGCCGCCCTCACCGCGGAAGAAGATCGAGGCGGTGCTCTCGCAGGCGACGGTGCCGTCGGCGCTCTTCGTCTCCGAGTCGAGCAGCATCACGGCGAACTTCCGCATGTCGTAGATGCCGCGGATCTTGGTGACCGTGGAGAGCGTGTCGTTCGGCTTGAACTGGCGATGCACGCGGACACGCTGCGAGCCGTGGACGACCATCGCCAGATCGCCGCCGCTCTTGGCGAGCAGATCGAACATGCTGGAGAAGCCGGGGACCACGCCGAACGAGGGGTACACCTTGGGCCCTTTGCCCTCGTACAGGTAGTCGAGCTCGTCCTTCCTCGCGCCGATGCCGAGCGCGTAGAGCGCCACGTCACGCCAGGTGTACGAATGAACGGACGGGGCGCTGGGCTTGTCGACGAGCGACTGATCGAAGGGCATGCGCGGTCTTTTCGCTCGCATGTCGTGCCTCGTCAACACGGCCTTTTGCCGCGACGCGGCGGGCCGGCAAAAGAAAGATGAGCAGCTGAGACCGCCTGGCGTGACTACCCCTACGAGGGCGCGACCACATGAGGACGAAGCAGATCTATGGCGGTGTCTTGGGCGCACTGGTGACCGTTTCCACCGTGGCCTCCTTCGTGGGATGCGGGAGCAGTGGGAGCTCCGCGGCCGGCAGCGGCTCCGGGGCGTCGGCCACCGCCGGATCGTCGGGTACATCCGGGTCGTCCGGGTCGTCGGGCACGACCGGCACCGCCGGGTCTTCAGGGACGTCCGGCACCTCGGGCACCGCAGGTTCGTCTTCTTCCGGCGATGCCGGCACGCCGCCCAGCTCCGGCATGGCGCCCGCTCCGTTGCCGCCGCTGGTGGATGCGACCGCGTGCGCCGACGGCAGCTTCGAGATGCGCAAGATCGGAGTCCAGAGCTACGCCGGCATGGACTACGACGTCATCGTCGCGGTGCCGTGCGAGTACGTGCTGTCGTACGCGCGCAAGGGGGTGACCTACGACGTCGACGAGATGCCCACGTTCTACGTGGTGCACAGCAACTTCGCGATGCCGTACATCCCCGACGTGATGGACACGGTCGTGTTCACGCCGGGCGACAAGAACCTGGGCTGGGCCAACGGCATCGACGTCGTCGCCACTGTCCAGAAGTACGGCTCGCTGCCGTACCTTTATCATGTCAGGCCTGGCTACGATTACGGCTTCTATACCAACTACAACGACGGCGTCGGTGGCAGCTACGGCGCCTTCCGTCCGACGTGGATCTTCACCGAGGACATGACGACCGACGACGTGACCATGGCGGTCTTCGATCCGTCGCTCACCGCCACCTGGCCGCGTCACGTCGGCGGGTGGAATCCCGAGGACATCAACCAGAAGATCGGCTTCGGGCTCTTCGTGAACGAGAAGGGCGACGTCTACGTCCCGAAGAACATCCCGCTCGGCCGGCAGACGTGGACGACCCCTCCGCAATGCGTCGTCATCAACATGACCAGCCAGCCCATCCCGGTGACGCGCACGCAGTTCCCGGGCGACGAGTCGTACTACATGGCCGAGACGTTCATGCCGGGCTACGCGAGCATCTCCTCGCCCGGAGATCTCTACTGGGGCCACGCGGGGACGAAGATGATCGACGTGGCGAAGTGGGACCAGACGGCGCCCGGGAACTTCGACAAGCCGATCGGCGGCGGCTGCAGCGCGACCGGCTACAGCGTCGGGCACACCAACGGGTTCACCTGGCCCGAGCTGCGCGACACCATGCGCGACATGACGCTCGCCGGCACCTATCCGCAGATCACCAAGGAGCAGCTGTACAAGGTCTCCGTCTACGAGCAGAAGGACGCGAGCTCGCCGCTGGTCCTGCACGGCACCATCGGCTACGAATGGCACGCCGACGTGAACGAGTGGTACCCCACCGGCGTGGGCCCCGACCTCATCCCGCTCGACACCACGCGCAACACCTTCCGCATCAGTGGCTACCTCGGGGATCCGGACCAGCGCGCGTTCATCGTGATCGAGAATCTCTGAGCCCGGAGCGCACGAGCCCGCGCGTCGACCTTCAACACCAGAGAGCTTCGCGATAGCGTGCCGCGCGTGCCGGCTCCGTCGTTCGTCACCGAGGTGCTCCATGCGGCCGACGCCGCGGGGATCGACCTGGTGGCCACCGGGTACGCCTGGGCGCGCGTCTCGGCGACGGTGACGCTCGTTCCGGCGTTCGGTCTGCGGGCGCTCCCCTCGGCGGCGCGCGGGGCGCTCGGCGTGGCGCTGGCCCTGGCGATCGCGCCGGCGGTGGTGGTGCACCACGGGGCGCTCGCGGCGACTCTCCCCACCGACGCCTGGCCGGTGCTGCTGCTCCTCGAGGTGCTGCGCGGGCTCCCCGTGGCGCTGGCGGCGGCCATCCCGCTGTGGGGCGCCACCATGGTCGGCGGGGTGGTCGACTCGCTGCGCGGGGACTCCTCGCAGCTCACCTCTCCGGTGATCGACGGGCAGACCTCGTCGCTCGGCGTGCTCTTCTCGCTGCTCGCGACCTCGCTCTTCCTCGCTGGCGGCGG
>JAMFST010000594.1 GCA_026225435.1 Labilithrix luteola | reverse complement strand
GATCGGTGCCCCCCTGGAGCGCGCGCGAGAGGCCGAGATCGAAGATGACGGCGCGGTGGCCGCCGCTGGCGAGGCGGCGGATCATCACGTTGGCCGGCTTGATGTCGCGGTGGACGATCTTGGCGTCGTGCAGATCGCGCAGGCCGAGCAGGAGGTGGAAGCCGAGCTCCATCGCCTCCTCCAGGGTGAGCCGACCCGCCTCGAGCAGATCGGAGAGCAGCTCCCCCTCGACGAACTCCATCACCAGGATCATCCCGTGGGACGGGTCGACGAAGAACTCGTGCATCCGGGCCACGTGCTGGCTGGTCACGCGGGAGAGGAAGGCCGCCTCGCGCTTGAAGCGCTCGACCTGCTCGGGGTCGCCGACCACCGAGTCGAGGAGCATCTTCAGGGCATAGCGGTCCGCATCGCCGTCCCTGCGGGCCGCGTACACGGCGCCGAACGCGCCCTGCCCTGCTTTTCGCTCGATGACGTACGGTCCAATGACCGTTCCGGCGGGGAGCTCGCTACGTGGAGTCATGGTGGCGGACCGGACCACGATAGCATCCACCACCATGTCCGAGGAGGCGTCAGAGCAGGCTGGCCATCGAGATGCAGCTCACCGTGATCTGGGGGTGGCATTTCGAAACGCTCTGAAGCTTGGGGGATCGTTATTGGGGACCTGGGCGGTGGCCCTGGTGGTGCGTTTCCAGCTTCCCCGCCTGATGGGTCCGGAGCGTTTCGGCGCCTTCAATTTCGCCGACAGCGCCTCGGTGGTGGTCTTCACCTTCCTCGGGTTCGGCGTCGATACGTACATCCAGAAGGAGATCGCCGTCCGGCCGGAGCACGCCTCCGACTTCTTCGGCGGGATCATCGCCCTGCGCGCGGCCGCCGGGGTGGTGCTGCTCGCCGGGTTCCTCGTCTTTCTCCACCTGACCGGGCGCGGCGGCGAGATCCTCGAGGCGGGGGCGGTCTTCGGGCTCGCGCAGATCTTCGTCCTGCTCAACGCGTCGCTGGGCGCCCTGCTGCAGGCGGCCACCAAGGTCGGCAAGCTGGCCATCGTCAACGTGGTGGTGAAGCTGCTGTGGGGCGGCGGGCTGCTCCTGGCGCTGCACCTGCACGCACCGATGTGGCTGGTGGCGCTGCCGGTGCTGATCTCGGAAGCGGTCAAGACGGTGCTCCTGGCCTCCACGGTGCGCCGGGTGCTCGCGCTGCAGCTGCGGGTGCACCTGCCCGCCTTGCTGTCGATGCTCCGTGCGAGCCTCCCCTTCTTCGTCAACACCATCGCCTTCACCGTCGGCGGGCGGCTGGACGTGACGATGATGGAGTACCTGGCGCCCAACAAGGAGGTCGGCTGGTACAGCGCGGCGAGCTCCCTCTCGCAGCTGGCGCTCCTGGTGTCACCGCTCATGAGCTGGGTGCTCATGCCGCTGCTCACGCGGGCCCGGGCGCGCTCGGAGGACGAGTTCTTCACGCTGCTGCGGCGCGCGATCGAAGCGGTCATGATGTGCGCCATCCCGGCGACGATGTTCATCGCCGTGGGGGCCGACTTCTGGGTGAAGATCGCCTTCGGTCCAGCGTTCGGGCCGGCGGCGCCGAGCTTGCGGATCCTCGCGCCGTCGTTCGTCCTCACCTATGCCAACGTGCTGCTGGCCACGGCGCTGATCATCCTCGAGCGGTCCTGGACGGTGACCTTGATCTCGCTCGGGAGCCTGGCGATCCAGCCCTTCCTGATCCTCGTCGGGGTGCCGCTGGGGGCTCGTCTGCTCGGCGAAGGGGGCGCGGGGATCGGCAACGCGGCGGTGTTCTGCTTCCTCGAGCTGTTCAGCGTGGTGGGCTTCTGGATCTACCTCGGGCGGCGGGCCATCGACCGCAAGTGCGCCAGCTCCCTGCTCAAGGCGCTCGGCTCCTTCGCCGCGGTGGTCGTCGCCCACCGCTTCATGGAGCCGCTCGGCCCCTGGCGGATCATCGTCGATGTGCTTTTGTACTGCGTGCTGGTGCTCGCCTCGCGCGCCGTGACGATCGGTGATCTGCGCGCCCTGCTCGGCCTGCTG
>JAMFST010000593.1 GCA_026225435.1 Labilithrix luteola | reverse complement strand
GGTGTGGATCCGCAACAACCGCGGCGAGTTCTCGAAGGAGTTCTTCACGCCGGTCGACATCGTCGCGCTCTACTGGCACCTTGTCGACCTCGTGTGGATCTACCTGTTCCCGCTCCTCTACTTGATTGACTGAGCCAGCCATGTCCTCCGCCGACAACCACTCCGCACACGGAGCCGCCGAGCTCGAGGTCCACAGCGACGGTCGCGTTCACGCGCACGTCCTGGGCCTGAAGTTCTACATCGCGATCTTCCTCGCGCTCATCGCCTTCACGCTCCTCACCGTGGGCGCGTCGAACATCCACCTGGGGAAGTTCAACCTGGTGGTCGCGGTCGTCATCGCCTCGATGAAGGCGTCCCTGGTCGTGCTCTTCTTCATGCACCTCCGCTGGGACAACAAGTTCAACTCGATGATCCTCGTCGTGTCGCTCATGTTCATCGGGGTGTTCTTCGCCTACACGCTCAACGACACCGAGCACCGCGGCGAGATCGACGCCGACCAGGGCGTGAAGGTCCTGCCGTCGACCGGTTCGGCTGCTCCGGGCGGTCCGCCGGCCCCGGCGCCCACCGCGACCGAGTCGAGCGCGGCAGGCGAGATGAACGGCGCGCTCAACGGCAGCAAGGGCGCAGCCCCCGGCGCCGGCGCGACCACGCCGAACGCCAGCGAGAAGGACAGCAACCACGCGAAGTCGCCGCCGAACTCCGGTGGGACCTCCACGCCGACGAAGTAAGTCGGCGAGCTTCGAGACGGAACGACGGCGTCTGGTACCCCCAGGCGCCGTTCTTCGTGTGTGCGACCGCGTGCGCGTCGTTGGACCGCGGCGTCAGCTCGGCTTCTTCAAGTAAGCGAGCAGCATCGCCACCGACTCGTCGACGAGGGCGCCGTCCTCGAGGCGCTCCGGCGCGCTCATCACCGCGGTGTGCGCGACCCCCTCGATGGCGTGCATGGCGACGAAGGTGGCGACGTCCAGGTTGGTGACCCGCAGCTCCTCGCGGTGGCGCTCGAAGTAGCCGAGGAACAGCTGGTGCGCCTGGCGGAGCAAGGACTCGCGCCGCTGCACGTTGCCGGCGGTGGTGATCTGCTGGAAGAGCACGCGGTGGAGCTGCGACGCTTGCCCGTGGAGCGCGAACACCGCGCGGACCATCACCTCCGCGGCCTGCTCCAGCGGCACGTCGGCCAGCTGCACCGCGCTGGTCTCGATGAGCGCCATCAACCGGTTGGCGTGGTCCTCGAGCAGCGCACCCACCAGCGCGTCCTTGTTGGGGAAGTACTGGTACAGCGAGCCGATGGAGACACCCGCCGCCTGGGCGATCCGGTTCGTCGAGGTCTTGTCGTACCCGTCGCGGGCGAGAATGCGAGCGGTCGCTTCGAGGATCGCCTGGACGGTGTCCTTGGAGCGTTCCTGCCCCGGTAATTTCCGCCTCGCCGGCTGTTTGCGTGCGGTCATCGGAGCGCCTCCCCAAAGCGAGTAGCGAATGTGAGCAAGTGCTCGCATTCTTGTACCATGAACTCGCTCCTCCGAACGGCCCGCGGGCTGAAGAGCATGGTGACGCTGGTGCGCGACCCGAACCGTCTGAACGACGTGTTCGTCATCGCCGAGACGCTGCAGAAGCCGGCGCTGCTGCAGCGGATGGTCGACCACGTGAAGACGGTCGACGAGATCTACCCGGCCGAGGCGCTGCGGGCGCGGCCGCGCGTGGGGAAGCTCGATCTCGACGAGCTGTTCGCCTACCCGGAAGGGACGCTCGGCCACGCGTTCGCCGCGCACATGAAGGTGAACGGGCTCGATCCGAGCGCGCTGCCGACTGCCGAGGCCGAGGACGAGAAGAGCTACCTCTACGCCCACCTCTACGAGACGCACGACATCTGGCACGCGGTGACCGGCTTCCACACCGACGTCGCGGGGGAGCTCGGGCTGCAGGCCTTCTACCTGGCGCAGCTGCCGACCCGCCTCGCCGGAATCCTCCTGTCCGGCGGACTCATCAACATGATGATGTACAACTTCGAGGATCGCGACCGCCGGATGACGGCCATCGCCAAGGGCTGGACCATGGGCAAGACCGCCCGCCCGCTCTTCGGTGTCGACTGGCGCCAGCTCTGGGCGGAGAAGATCAGCGACGTGCGCGCGCGGTACCTCGTGGATCCGGTGACGTCCTCCACGTAGTCGTCGTAAACGTGGCGGGATGACCTCCGCGACGCGACTCGCCGCCCTTCTCTTCGCCTGTGCCCTCGCGAGCGGTGGCTGCGACCGGAAGGACGACACCGCCACGACGGCGCCCGTGGCGACGGGGACGACAACCGCAACGCCGGCACCGACGGCCAGCGCCGCCTCCGCGTCTCCCGACGCCAGGGTGCAGCAGATCTTCGCCACCCGCTGCGCTGGCTGCCACGGGCCGAAGGGAAAAGGCGACGGCCCGATCGCCGCCTCGCTCACGCCGCGCCCGCGTGACTACTCGGACGCGGCCTGGCAGAAGGCAACGACGGACGATGCGCTCAAGGCGGTCATCGCGCAGGGGGGCGCGGCGGTGAAGAAGAGCCCCATGATGCCGCCCAGCCCGGACCTCGCGGCCGACCCCGCAGCCCTCGCCGCCATGGTGACGCTCGTGCGCTCCTTTGGCGCTCGTTGAGCACCAAGGCCAAGAGCGTCGCGCCGCTCGTCGCGGCGGCCTATGCGGCGCTCGTCTTTCTCCGCGCGCTACCCCGCCACGACATCGTCGTCTTGCCGGTCGTCCTCGTGGGGATCGTCTTCGCCATCGACCGCGTTACCCGCAGCTCGGACGCGAAGCACGACACATCGCTTCGCTTCGGTCTCCTCTTCGGGTCGACCCTCATCCTCCTCGCCGGCGCCATCGGCCAGCTCTGGATCATGGGCTACGAGGGGCGGAGCTCGGTCGTCGGCGGGGTCATTCCCTGGAGTGACTCGGGTGGCTACACCTCGGACGCGCTTCGCCTCGTCCACGGGGTCCGCTTCTCCAATTACGCCACGCGAAGGCCGCTCTTTTCCCTCGTCTTGAGCTGCCTCCTGCGCCTGACAGACGAGAATATGCGCGCGACGGTCGTTCTCCTTTCGGTCATCGGTGCCCTCGCCGTCACCGCGGCGACCACCGCGCTCTGGCGAACGCACGGACCGAAGGCCGCCTTCATCCTCTACGCCGTCCTCGTTCTCTTCGAGCGACGCTGGGCCGGCTTCTTCCAGACGGAGCACCTCGGATTCCCGCTCGGCGCGCTCGCGTTCGTCCTCGCGTGGCGGGCGCTCGATCTTCCGCGCTCGTCCCCCCGCCGCGCGTGGTTCATCGCGTCGTCGCTCCTGGCGCTCGGCCTCGGTCTCTTCGCGCGCCCCGGCCCGTTCTTCGTCTTGCCCGCCATTCTCGGGTGGGCGTGGTGGACGGCGACGGATCGCAAACGCACCCTTGTTCTCGGTGTCTCGGCGATCGCGCTCGCGTATGTCGTCAACACGTCGGTCGTGCGCGGGCTCGGGATCGGCGCCGCCTTCGGCGATTACCCGACGATCCTCTATGGCCTGGTCCACGACGAGGACTACAACGTGATGTGCGGCGACCATCCCGAGGTCTGCTCGCTCCCGGAAGACCAGCTCGCCCCCGCGGCGTATCGCCTCATCGGCTCGTACGTCCTCGAGCATCCACTCGGTGCGATCACTGGCCCCGCCAGCTCGCTCGCTGGCTACTTCGTGTCGCCTTACGGGCTCTTCTCCTTCGTCTTTTACGACCCCGACGATCACGTCCTCGAAGATGGCGCGCTCGTGCGGAGGCTCATCGCCGAGCGCGGCTACTTCGGACCGGTCGCCCACTGGGTCCACGTTCTCGGCGCGTTCTCGCTGGTGAACGTCGTCGTGATGGCGCTCTTCGGCGCGGCCTTCGTGGCCCTCAGCGCAGGCGCGTTCGGTCGCGGTCTGATCGCTCTCCGCAAGAACACGCTCGACGAGCACACCCGCTTTCTCCTCGCCGCCAATTTCGGGATCGTCCTGTCGACGCCGCTGCTGCCGCCGTGGACGACGCCGATCTTGCAGACCGCGTGCGGGGCGATGCCGCTCGTCGTCGCGTTCGGCGCCGTGGTCTTCGTCGGGAAGAGAACCGCAGAAGCG
>JAMFST010000592.1 GCA_026225435.1 Labilithrix luteola | reverse complement strand
GACCTGGCGGCGCTGGCCGCGCAGGTGTCGGCCTACGTGGAGTGGCAGCTCGACACCGGAGCGCTCGGTGCCCCCCGCGTCCCCTTCAAGCTCGCGCAAGGGACTGCGCCGATCGCTGCGCCCGTCGCGGCACCCGTCGCGGCCCCGATCGCAGCACCGGCGGCGGCTCCCGAAGCGCCTCCGCCTCCTCCCGCGGCTCCCGCGGACGTCCCGGGGGAGCCGTTCGCGTCGTCGCCGGCCGTCGTCGCCTCCCCCGCCCCGGTCACCATCACCACCGTCGCCAGCCTCCCGGTCCTGGCCGAGACGGTGAGCACCTGCACCCGCTGCACGCTCTCTCGCTCGCGCCAGCACACCGTCTTCTCCCGCGGAAACCCCGAGGCGAAGCTGGCCTTCGTCGGCGAGGCGCCGGGCGCGGACGAGGACGCACAAGGCGTCCCCTTCGTCGGCCGCGCCGGGCAGCTGCTCGACAAGATGATCGCGGCGATGGGCCTGTCGCCTACGAGCGACGTCTACATCTGCAACATCATCAAGTGCCGCCCGCCGGAGAACCGCCGCCCCACGCCGGAGGAGACGGCCACCTGCATCCCCTACCTGCACCAGCAGCTCTCGGCGGTGAAGCCGCGGGTGATCGTCGCGCTGGGCAACACCTCGGTGCAGACGCTGCTCGGCACCACCCTCGGCATCACCAAGCTGCGCGGCGAGTGGAAGATGTACAAGAACGGCGACACCAGCTCGATGCTGATGCCGACGTACCACCCGTCCTACCTGCTCCGTCCGAGCGCGCAGCAGCTCGAGGCCAAGCGTCAGGCCTGGGACGATCTGCAGGCGGTGATGAAGGAGCTCGGGCTCAAGGTGCCTGCGAAGCGCTGAGAGGCCGCGTCAGGCCGCGGACGACGCCTTCGCTTCTCCCGCGAGCTTCTCCTCGGCGAGCGCGAGGAACGGGCGTGCTCTCTGCAGCACCCGTGCGATCGCTTCGTACATCTTCAGCGACGCGTCGAGCCCCGCCTCGGCAGACACCCCCTTGCCGCGCGTGAGCGCCATGACGCCGCGGATCTCCCGCTGGATGAGGCTCGCGAGGAACTCGACCCCCTTGAGGGAGGCGCTCAGCGCGGCCTCTTCCTTGCCCAGCTTCGTCACCAGCTCCGGGCGGCGCTTGGCCCTGGTGGCCAGCGTGCGGCACTCGGTGGCGTGGTGGATTCCTCGTTGCACCGCCGCGCGCATCTCCTTCACGCGGGCGAGCGTGGTGCGGCGTCGCGCCTCCGGATCGAGGTCTCGCGCCGCGTCGTCGAGGACCTTGCCGACCGACAGCTCGCCGGCGTCGGTCAGGTAGCGCGCCGCCGCCTCTTCCAGCGGGACGTGCTCCATCCCGTCGATGTACGCGCCCCCCTCGGTGCAGTTGAGGAGGGTGACCTTCCCTTCGAGCGCGCGCGCGGCGGCAATGAGCCAGTCACGCGCGACGGAGAAGGCGTAGTCGGTGACCACCTCGCCGCCGTGGTAACCCGGTACGCGGCGGACACTCTGCACGCTGTCGGCGACGAGCTTCTGCGTCCCTTCGCCGCAGTCGCGCACCCGTCCCGCCTGACCGTCGTCGGACAGCTCGAAGCGCGCATTCTCGTCACAGGTGGCCGACGCGTAGTAGCGCCCGTCGGGGAAGGAGAAATCCTGCCCCGCGAGCATGATCGGGTTGCACCCCCACTGCGTGAGCAGCGAGAACGCGCTGTTGGCGACCGAGCCGCCGGTGGGGACGGCGGTGGCCGTCTCGAGCCCCTCGTAGGCCCAGGTGTCGAGCCCGGTGTTGGCGCTGAAGGTGACGAAGCGCTGCGCCGGGAGCTCGAACAGACGCGGGTCGCACGAGGTCGCCACCACCAGCGCTTCGAAGCGAGGCACCGACGTGCCCGCGAAGTGGTGCAGCAGGTCTTGCGGATCCATGGCGATGACCAGGTCCGGGACGATGCCCGCGCGCTCGAGCGCCCCGAGCGCGTGGCTGACGGCGATGATGAGCGCCTTGCCCTTGAAGCGACGGATGACGTCGATGTTCCGGTCGAGCGAGGGGCCGGCGGCGACGATGAGCGCCGGCTTGCCGGCGAAGGCGTTGCCCAGGCGGGCCACGGAGGGGCGCGCGGCAATCGCCGGCAGGTTGACGATGACCTGCAGCGCGTACGCTTCGCCGAAGAGGTCGATGGTGTTGCGGAACAGAGTGATCCGCTCGCGCGCGAGATCGCCCAGCCGGATGCGCTCGTTGCAGGACTTCATCAGCGCGACGAGGGCGGCACCGTCGTGCCCACCGGGAAAAGGCGATCCGGCCGCCTGGAAGCGCGCGCCCGCCTCGGCCAGGCGACCACGAAGGACCTCCGAGCGCTCGAACAGCTCACTGAGGTGATCGGCCGCATCGAGCTTCGGCTCCGCCACGACGATGGCGTCGGAGACACCGGCAAGCAGGTCGAGCGCCTGGAAGAGGGTCACGAGATGTTGGTCCATTGACGGTGTACGCTCCGGTGCAAATGTCCGGCCGGCGGCGAGCGTCAGCGTGGTGACGCGAGAAGTGGCGCCATCACCGGCGGCCTTCCGCCCCTCGCGTCGCCTGTTCTGGCTGACGTCGACGGCGCTGGCCTTCTCGTCCGCTGCCGCGGCGGGCACGGTGCGCGGCTTCGACATCTTCCTGCCGGGCGTCCGCTTCCTCGTGCCGGTGACGCCTCGCGCTGTGGAGGCCGGAATACGCGTCGCTCGACCACGTCTTCGGAGACGCCGACGACGGCATCCATCACTACGAGATGGCGACCTTCGTGCTACTCGCGGACCGCCGAGTGACCGCTCACTTCACCGCGAGAGCTTCCGCCGCCGCGCGCTCGGCCGCGGCGAACGCGGCGCCCGCGAGCTTCGCGTAGGCGTCGACCCGGGTGTACACGTGGTTGCCCGGAGCGGAGCAGGAGCCGCCGCGCGAGACCACGCCGACGATCTCGCCGCTGCGCATGTCGATGGCCGGGCCGCCGGAGTCGCCGCGACACGTCGCGCTGTCGACCTCGAACTCGCGCGGCCCGAGCACCGCGCCGGTCTCCGAGTTGGCAGCGGGGCCGGTCGCCAGGACCAGGCTGCGGTCGCGGGCCACGCGGACACCGACCGCGTTGGCCGGGCCGCCGCCGAAGCCGACGGGGACGACCACGTCACCCGGCTCCACCGGAGAGTGCAGGCGGATGGGGAGGATGGTGACGTTGGTGATCGCCCGGTCGAGGACGATGAACGCCACGTCGGCGTCGCAGAGCACCTTGCCGGTCGGGTGGAGCGTGCGGCTGGCGTGCGCCCACGGCAGGTCTTGGTCGGGGCGCACCTTCGAGCCGACGTAGATGGCGATGTCCGCCGGGTCGGCGTCGTTGGCGAGGTGATCGCCGTTGTGCGAGCGCCCGCGGGCATCGCACGAAGGGGTCGCCGTCACCGCGCGCGACACGCAGTGGCGTGCGGTGAGGACGAGGTTCGGCGCGACCAGCGCGCCGCTGCAGAGGGTGACGTGCGAGGCGTTGGCCTCGAGCGTGGTGGCGATGGCGACGACGCCGTTGGTCTCCTCACTCAGCGCGCGGAGCATGCGATCGTCGGGCACCTCGGCCGGCCGGCCGCAGCCGCCTGCGGCGAGAGCGACCAGCGCCAGCGCCGCTCGCGCGGCCTTGCCGAAGCGCGCGATCACGGGACCACCCGCAGGCAGAGCGCCGAATCGAGACGAATCTGAGACGTCGTGGAGAGCAGGTGTGAACGTCGAGGCAGGGAGTTGTCGCGGCATTCTGGTGTGGCGTCTAGGTTGCTGGCGCCTTCTTGCCTCATGGTGAGTGAGAGAACGGCCGCGCGCTCGTCGCCCATAGGGCAAACGACGCGAGCTTGCGCGGGCGCATCCCGTGGAGCCTTCAGGCGCCACGCACCCTCACCTTCTCACATCAAGATTCACGGCATAAAACGCCGTGATCATTCCGGAAACCCTGTGGAAACGCGGCGCTACCGAGCGTCAGCTCAGCTTCAGTCGCGAATGCCTTCGAGCTGAGCGTTGAGCTCCGCGCCGACCAGGAGCGCGAGGCTCGCCAGGTAGAGCCAGAAGAGGAGCACCGCGACCGCCGCGAGACCGCCGTAATAGAGGGCGTACTGGCCGAGCGTGGCGACGTACTCGCCGAACCCCCACGACACGAGGAGGAAGAGGACCATGGCCACGACCGCCCCCGGCCAGCTGCGGCGGCGCACACCGGACGGGTGCTTGACGGCGTAGCGGTAGAAGATCGCCAGCCCCGAGGTCGACGTCACCAGCAAGGCGAAGACCGCCGAGTAGCGCTCCCACGGGGCGTGCGCCACGGCGAGGACCCGCCGGCGGATCATGGCTCCGCGAGACTCGCGCACCTTCTCGTGAGTGCTGTCGTGCGACTCGCGGGAGGGGCCCTCGCGGGTGACGTCGTGGGACGACGGGCCCTCGCGTCCCGCGCCGGCGTGGGCGCTCTTGGTGCCGGGGATGGGGCTGGTCGCGGTCGGAGCGATGGGCGGCGGAGTCGGCGCCGGGGTCGCGCCGATGTCCGGCTCGGAGGGGTCCACCCGGTGGATCCATCCGTCGAGCGCCACCAGCGTCACGGCCAGCGTGCACAGCGCGGCGACCGAGGTGATCGCCCAGGCGATGGCGATCAGCCGCTTGAACCACCACGGGCGCTTGGTAGCCCGCGCGGCGCGCTCGAAGGCGTTGATCAAGCCATGCACACCGGACGACGAGAGCCACACGAAGCCGACCATGCCGAGGGGGGCCAGCGCTCCGTTCTGCCCGGCGAGCCGCTCCAGCTCGTGCCGCACCACCTGGGTCGCCATCGAAGGGGTCGCCTCGAGCAGCGGGTCGAGGAGCGCGTCGACCCCGCGCTGCTGGACGAAGTGCCCGAGGAGGAACCCGAGCACCACCAGCAGCGGCATCAAGCTGAGAAAGAAGTGGAAGGCCATCCCCGACGCCGCCTCGAGCGAGTCGTGGAGGTACAGCCCGTGGACCAGCCGCCAGGTCGTCCGCCACGCGCGCGCCCGCTTCGGCGCGTCGTCGGGGAGCGGCGGGTCCAGCTTCGTGCGGTTGAGCGAGGCCGAGAGCGAGTGGCGCCCGCTGCTCAGACCGTCGGCGACATCGAGGAGGGCCCGACGACTCGCGCTGAGCTGCGGCGTCGCGGTCGTCTTCTCAGGCATCGCCCTTCGGCGGGGTCGGCTCGTGCTCCGGCTTCGCTTCCGGCGGGTCGGGAGGCGGCGGGGTCGTCGGTGGAGTCGGTCGCGTGGCGCCGCCGCGGAAGATCTCCTTCTCCAGCGTGCTGGCGACGTTCTCGATGGCGCGCCCGACCTCCTTGGCGCCCATGGCCACCGCCTCCTCGACCTTCTTCGTCGGGAGCTGGTCGACCGCGGTTCGCGCGGCGCGATAGAGCAGGCCGAAGGCCTTCTTGACGTCCTGTCCCGGGGTCGACTTGGGATCGTTCGGTTCGTCGCTCATGCCGGTGATGCTAGCGCCGCTCGCGACGCTCGCCTGCAGGATCTTCGTGAAGTCGTTTCAGGCGACCGAGCGGCGGCTGCCCCGCGAGGAGGCCGTCGAGCGGTTGCGGCCCGAGTTCTTCGAGACGTAGAGCGCCTCGTCGGCCGCCTTGAAGAGCGCGTCCCAGTCGGCTCCGCCCTCGGGGAAGGTGGTGATGCCGATGGAACAGGTGACGGAGAACTCCCCGTTGTCGCTGGTGAAGACGGTCTTCTGCAGCTCCTCGCGGATCCGCTCGGCCAGGAGCATCGCCCCCTGCGGATCGGTCTGCTCGCAGAGCACCACGAACTCCTCCCCGCCGAAGCGCGCGACCACGTCGGTGGCCCGCTTGTGGCGCAGAAGGACCTGGCCGAGCCCCTTGATGACCTTGTCGCCGACGTCGTGCCCGTAGGTGTCGTTGACCCGCTTGAAGTGGTCGATGTCGGTCACCAGCACGCTGAGCTGCCGCCCGAAGCGCGCCGCGGCGCGCACCTTCTGATCCGCCTGGTCGAGCATCGCCCGCTTGTTCAGGAGGCCGGTGAGACCGTCGGTGGTGGCCATGGTCTCGAGCGCCTGCACCATGCGCGCGTTGGCCAGCGAGACCGCCAGGTGGCTGGCGAGGACCTCGAGGGTCGGGCGGACGGTATCGCCGAAGGCGTGCCGGCGACGGGCGCCGAGGATGAGCGTGCCGAGGACGCGGTCGTGGGTGACGAGCGGGAGCACGAGCAGCGACGGCATCTTCGGCCAGGGGTGGCGCTTGGCCAGCACCACCTGGTGCGAGGCGTCGAAGTCCCCCTTGTACGGGAGCGGGAAGCGGTTCTGCACCACCATGGAGACGAGCCCCGCGTTGGGCGCGAAGCGGGCGCCGACCAGCGCCGAGACGCCGCGCTCCCCCTTCACCACCGAGCTGGCCAACCTGACGTCGGACACGCTGACGCCGCTCACGCCGTCGGAGCTGCTGGTCGCCGACGGCCCCTCGTCGCCGACCGCCGAGGCGGCGCGCACCTCGTGCATCTTCGCCTTGTCGTCCCAGAGCGTGACCACCGCCAGGTCGAAGCTGGCGATCTCGCGGGCGGCCTTCACGCCGGCGTCGAGCACGTCGACCTCGCTGAGCGCGGCGCCCAGCGACTTGGCGGCGCGGTACAGCTTCCCCTGCTCCACCTTGGCGCGCTCGAGCTGGACGAAGACCCGCTCGTTCTGGATGGCGCGCAGGCAGTAGCGCG
>JAMFST010000591.1 GCA_026225435.1 Labilithrix luteola | reverse complement strand
CGGATCGCGGAGCGCGTTCTCCAGCGCCATCCGCACCGCGCGCTCCGCTGGCTTGCGCCCGAGGAGGAGCGCGGCGCGCGCGCGGACACGGGGATCCGGCGCGTCGGCGAGATCACGCTCGAGGGAGACGGGATCGGCCGCTGCCGGCGCCGTCCAGGGGACGCGCGCCACGAACAGCAGGACGACCAGCGCGGGCACGACGAGACGGCCGAACGGCGCCAGCAAGCGCCGCGCCGTCCCCCCCAGAGTCTTCCTGCCCGCGCCCGCGATACCCCGCACGTGGTGTCAGGGTATCAGAGAAGGCTCTTGACCTCTTTTTCGATCTCCTGCTCCTCGCCGTCGCGGTACCCGAGGTGCACGAAACGTACAATTCCGGTTTTGTCCACGATGAAGGTCGAGGGCATGTTGGGGATCTGCCACTTGCCGGCGATGCCCTTGCCGTCGTCCCAGCCGACGGGGAACTTGGCGCCGTAGGTCTCGGCGAAGTCCTTGATGCCGTTGTTCTCGTCGTCCTCGGAGACGGCGACCATCTCCAGGCCGCTGGCCTTGTACTTGACGTACAGCTCCTGCAGCTTGGGGAAGGACTTCTTGCAGGGTTCGCACCAGGTGGCCCAGAAGTCCACGATGGCGACCTTGCCGGCGTACTTGGAGAGCGCGACGCGCCCCTTGTCGTTGAGCGGGGCGACGGTGAAGTCGGGCGCCTTCTGGCCGACGAGAGGGTGATTGCCACCGCCACCGGAGGCGGCTCCTTCGGCGGACGCGGACGCGCCGCCGCATCCGGCGCTGGCGACCGACAGGACGGCGGCCATGGAGGCGACGACCGGAAACGCGAGCTGGCCGACGAGTGCGAAGACCTTGTGCATGGTTCCGACGCTTATCAGACCGGGGGGGCTCGCGGCACGCCGGATCGGCCGAACCGTGCATGGTTTGGCCGAGATGGGGGCATGAATGCTCTTACATTAGCCGATGAGCTCGAGGGCCTCGGCCAGGGTGCGGACGGGCAGCACCTCGAGCGGCGCCTTGCCGTGGGCGTCGGCGCGCCCGCTGCGGGGGACGATCGCGCGGCGGAAGCCCATCTGCGCCGCCTCGGCGAGCCGCGCGGCAGTCCGCGGGACGCTGCGCACCTCCCCCGCGAGCCCGATCTCCCCGAAGGCGACGAGGTCCGAGGGGACGGCGCGGTCGCGCAGGCTCGAGGCGAGCGAGAGCGCAACCGCCAGGTCCACCGCCGGCTCGTCGATGCGCAGCCCGCCGGCGATGTTGACGAAGACGTCGCAGGCGCCGAAGGCGAGCCCCGCCTTCCGGTCGAGCACCGCCAGCAAGAGCGCGAGCCGCGAACCGTCCACGCCGTTGGCGGTCCGCCGCCCGGAGCCGTTGGAGAAGGCGCTCACCAGCGCCTGCACCTCGACCAGCATGGGGCGGGTCCCTTCGCTGGTGGCGCAGATGACGCTGCCGGGGGCGTGCGCCGGCCGCTCGGCGAGGAACAAGGCGCTCGGGCTCTTCACCTCCACGAGCCCCTCTCCGCTCATCTCGAACACGCCCACCTCGGTCGCGCTGCCGTAGCGGTTCTTCTGCGCGCGCAAGGTGCGGAAGGCGTGCCCGCGCTCCCCTTCGAAGGCGAGCACGGTGTCCACCAGGTGCTCGAGCACTTTGGGACCGGCGAGCGCGCCGTCCTTTGTAACGTGGCCGACGAGGAAGGCAGCGACCCGCTCGCGCTTGGCGCGGTCGACCATGCGCGCGGCCACCTCGCGCAGCTGGGCGACGGTGCCGGCGGCGCTCTCCAGATCGGCCGAGCGGACTGTCTGCACCGAATCGATGACCACCGCCGAGGGGCGCGTCTCCTCGATGGCGCGCTCGACGGAGCCGAGATCGCCGTCGGCGAGGACGAGGAGCTCGCCATCTTCCGGGCAGCCGAGACGACGCGCGCGTGCGGCGATCTGCCCGGCGCTCTCCTCCCCGCTCACGTACAGCGCGCGGTGCCCGCCGCGGACCAGGCCGGCAAGCGCCTGGAGGAGCAAGGTGGACTTGCCGACGCCGGGATCGCCACCGACGAGGGTGACGCCGCCGAGCACCGCGCCGCCGCCGAGCACGCGATCGAGCTCGCCGATGCCGGTCTGGATGCGCATGGACGCGTCGCGTCCGTCGATCTCCGCGAGCGGTCGCGCCGCGGTGGGACCGCCGGGCCTGGCCGCGCCGCCGGGCCCTGCGGAGGCGGAGCGCTTGGGCGCGACCTCCTCGACGAGCGTGTTCCACGCGTTGCACGACGTGCAGCGCCCCATCCAGCGCGGAAAGATCGCCGCGCAGGCGCCGCAGACGAACTGCGTGCTGGCCTTCCTGCCGCTGCCGCTCACGGCGCGGCCAGCCAGCGCGCGAGGATGCCGTACCCCTCCTCGACGAGCTCCAGCGACGTCGACTCCCCGGCCTGGTGCGCCTGCGCGTTCTCCCCCGGCCCGAAGTTCACCGCCGCCACGCCGAGCGCCGAGAAGCGCGCCACGTCGGTCCAGGCTTGCTTGGGATCGACGCCGACCACCCCCGCCTTGAGCAGCGAGGACACCAGCGGATGCGACGCCGAGGGGGCCGCCGCGGGGCTCAGATCGGTGAATTCGATCTTCGCCCGGTCGCCGACGAGCGCTCGCAGGTTCGCCTGCGCCTGCTCCAGCGAGGTGTCCGGCGCGAAGCGGTGGTTCACGTTCAGCACGAAGGAGTCCGGCACCACGTTGCGCCCGCGCGCCCGGGTCTGCGCCTGCGTCACCGTGGTGACCGTGCGGTAGGTGAGCCCGTCGATCAGGTGCTCCTTCGGTGCGAGCCGCGCCAGCTCCCCGAGGAAGTCGGCCGAGCGGCTCACCGCGCTCACGCCTTCCCACGGCCGCGCGCTGTGCGCCGTCTTCCCTTCGAAGGTCACCGTGGCGTGGATCGATCCGCAGCAGCCGAGGTGCAGCCGGTTGTTCGACGGCTCGAGGCAGACCGCGAGATCAACCTTCGCCAGCTCCGGATCTTGCTCCAGCACCGGCCCGAGCTCGTTGTCGGCGAAGGGCCCCTCCTCGCGCGCGTAGAACACCAGGGTGAGGTCGCACGCCAGCTGCGCCCGCCCGTGCTCGGCGAGGATCATCATCGCCGCCAGGCCGCTCTTCATGTCGGCTGCGCCGCTGCCGTACAGCCGGTCACCGTCGATGCGCGGCGGACCGTTCTCCGTCCGCACGGTGTCGAGGTGGCCGACGAGCGCGATCTTCGGCCCGCGCCCGCGCGTCACCGGCACCACCAGCGAGTGCCCGTAGCGCCGCGTCGGCCCCGCCAGCTCCAGCGCGCCGAGGCGCGCCTCCACCGCGTCGCAGATCTGCGCCTCTTCACCGGTCGGCGAGGCGATCTGGCATAGCCAGAGGAGCGTCTCGGCGAGGCGGGTCGCGTCGAGATCGCCGGCGGGGTACCCGACCGCGCTCACACCGCCACCGCGAAGTCGCGCAGGGCCGCGTTCAGGCTCGTCTTGCGGTCCGTCGACGGCTTTCGCTGCCCGATGATGAGCGCGCAGGGCACCGCGTAGTCGCCGGCCGGAAAGCTCTTCACCCGCGAGCCGGCGATGACCACGCTGCGCGCCGGCACCCGCCCGCGGTGCTCCACCGGCGACGAACCGCTCACGTCGACGATGGGCGTGGACGCCGTCAGCACGACGCCGGCGCCGAGCACCGCTTCGCGCCCGACGCGCACCCCTTCGACCACCACCACGCGCGAGCCCACGAAGGCCCCTTCCTCGACGATCACCGGCTGCGCCGACGGCGGCTCGAGGACGCCGCCGATCCCGACGCCGCCCGACAGGTGCACGTCCTTGCCGATCTGGGCGCACGATCCGACCGTGGCCCAGGTGTCGACCATGGTGCCGCTACCGACCCGCGCGCCGATGTTCACGTACCCGGGCATGACGATGGCGCCGCTCTCCACGTGCGCGCCGTAGCGGACCACCCCGGGCGGCACGACCCGGACGCCGGCCGCGGCCAGCCCCTTCTTCAGCGGGATCTTGTCGTGGAACTCGAAGGGGCCGACCTCGAAGGTCTCCATCTTGCGAATGCCGAAGTAGAGGAGCACCGCCTGCTTGATCCAGGCGTGCGTGGTCCACTCGCCATCCTCGGCCTCGGGCGGAGTCGCGACGCGCAGCTCGCCGCGATCGAGCGCCTCGATGACCCCTTCGACGGCCAGCGCGTACTCGGGGGGCGCGAGCTTCGACCGGTCCTCGAAGGCGGCGGTGATGAGCGGTTCGAGGGTGGACGGGTGGGCGGTCGTGGACATGGGAAATTCCTTAGCTCGATATCGATCCCAGCCCCTAGAAACGCCTTCGGCGCCACGTCTTGCGACGGGGCGCCGAAAACAGCGGCCTCTCGGGGAGAAGCCTTTGTGGGTTCAGCCGGCGGTCGGCGCAACCTTCGATGCAGAGAAAAAGTACGCGATCTCGCCCTTGGCGTTCTCGAGCGAGTCGGAGCCGTGGACGGCGTTCTCGCCGACGCTGCCGCCGTGCGCCTTGCGGATGGTCCCCGCCTCGGCCTTCGCCGGGTCGGTCGCGCCCATCAGCTTGCGGTACTCGGCAACCGCGTCCTCGCGCTCGAGGACGACGACGACCACCGGGGAGCGCTTCATGAAATCGACGAGCTCACCGAAGAACGGACGCGCCTTGTGGACGGCGTAGAAGCCCTCGGCGACGGCCTGGGACAGCTGGAGCTTCTCGACGGCGACGAGATCGAAGCCCTTGTCCTCCAGCATCGCGAGAATGGCGCCGGTCTTCTTCTTCTCGACGGCGTCCGGTTTGATGATGCAGAGGGTGCGCTCTTTGGCCATGACAAGCTGCTTTCGTAGGTAGTGCGGTGTGCGGCGGTTATCGCCGGCTCTCTAAAGGAGCGCGCCAGATTGCGCAAGACCTGGGTTAAGCTGGCCCGGTGAGCAATTCGACAGACGTGCTGGTGATCGGTGCGGGCCACAACGGCCTCGCCTGTGCGCTTCTCCTCGCCCAGCAGGGCCTGACCGTCCGCGTGGTGGAGGACAAGAACGCGCTCGGCGGCGCGGTGCGGACGGAGAAGCCGTTCCCCAAGGCGCCCGAGCTGGCGACCTCGACCGGCGCGTACCTCCTCGGGCTCATGCCGCCGGAGCTGGTGCACAAGATGGGCGTCGAGCTGCCGCTGGTGCGGCGCGATCCGCACTACTTCCTCCCCTCGCTCGACGGCCGCTACCTGATGTTCGGGTCGGATCGCGCGGCCATGGAGTCGCAGTTCGTCTCCTTCTTCTCCCGCGCCGACTGGGAGGCGAACCTGCGCCTCGAAGAGGAGCTGGCGCAGCTGCGTGAGGA
The DNA here is from genome assembly GCA_026225435.1 of Labilithrix luteola. Lineage (GTDB taxonomy): Bacteria > Myxococcota_A > Polyangia > Polyangiales > Polyangiaceae > JAMFST01. Next base: position 4,718 of record JAMFST010000591.1, on the reverse strand, counting down.
CATCGCGCCGACCTGGCTCTCCGAGCCGCTCAGCATCGAGGGGACGGCGGAGAAGTACGTGCGCCCCAAGCTGCGCGAGAACTTCGTCAACCTGTGCCGCGGATCGGTCGGCGACTACCTCGATCGCTTCGGCTTCGAGAGCGATCTGGTGCGCGCCATGTTCGCCGTGACCGACGGCTTCTCCGGCCTGTACGGCACCTGGGACACGCCCGGGACGGGGATGAACTTCCTCGTCCACAACATGTGCCGCCTGCCCGGCTCCGACGGCACCTGGATGATCGTGCGCGGCGGCATGGGCACGGTCACCCGCACCATCGCCGAGGCGGCGCAGAAGCTCGGCGTCACCATCGAGCTGGGGGACGGCGTGAAGGAGCTGTCCTGGGAAGCGGGCAAGCTGCAGGGCGTCGTCACCAAGAGCGGCAAGGAGCACCGCGCGAAGGTCGTGATCAGCAACGCCGACCCGTTCCGCATGCAGGCGCTCATCGGCAAGGAGCGGCTGCCGGCCGAGTACAACGCGCGCATCGAGAGCTACATCCGCCCCGGGTCCACCATGAAGGTGAACCTCGCGCTCTCCGACCTGCCGAAGTTCACCTGCCTTCCGCCGGAGCACCAGCGCGAGGCCTTCGGTCCGACCATCCACCTGCTCCCCGCGGAGAAGGACGTGATGCGCTCGCTCAAGGAGGGCTTCGCCGACGTGCAGGCGGGGCGCCTGTCCGAGTTCCCCACCATCGAGTGGTACATCCACACGACCGTCGACCCGAGCTTGAAGGACGCCGCCGGGAACCACAACTCGGCGCTCTTCGTGCAGTGGGTCCCGCGCGACATCGCCGGCAGCTCCTGGGAGGCGGAGGAGTCGCGCTACGTGAAGCACCTCCTGTCCATCTGTGACCGCTTCGCGCCCGGCTTCTCCGACTGCGTGGTCGACGCCTTCCCGCTGCATCCGCGGAAGATCGAGGAGCACTTCGGGATCAGCTACGGCCACATCCACCACGTGGACAACTCGTTCGGCTTCTCCGACCGCCTCGCCTACGCGACGCCGATCGACGGTCTGTACAGCTGCAGCGCCGGGACGCACCCCGCCGGCTCGGTCATCGGCGCCGCCGGACACAACGCAGCGATGCGCGTGCTCGCCGACCTGGGCAAGCCGCAGGCATGAGCGCGAAGATCCGCCTCACGCAGGACGAACAGCTCGTTCTCATGCGCGAGGCGCTGGTCGAGGCGGAGCGCGGGCTGGCCGACGGCGAGGCGCCCATCGGCTGCGTCATCGCGCGCCGCGGGGAGATCCTCGTGCGCGGTCACAACCGGGTGCAGGCGACGCGTCGCTGGACCTCGCACGCCGAGATGATCGCCTTCGAGAAGGGGGGCCTGCCGCTCGACGCCGACGACCTGGTGCTCGTGTCGTCGCTGGAGCCGTGCGTGATGTGCACCGGAGCGGCGATGGAGTCGAAGATCGCGCTCATCCTCTTCGGCCTGCGCGCGCCGGCGGACAGCGGCACCGGGCGGGTGAGGCCGCCTTCGAGCCCGGACACCCACGCGCCGGAGGTCATCGGTGACGTGCTCGCGGCCGAGAGCCGGCGCCTCTTCGAGCGCTTCGTCCGTGGCAAGGAAGGTACGCCGGAGGCGCGCTACGCCGAGCAGCTGCTGGCGCTGACGGCAGGAGACGTCACGGAATGAACGGGCGCTGCAACTCGGCGTAGGACTCCTCCTCCATCGCCTGCCATCCCGGCTCCATCGCCTGGAGGACGCCGCTCGCGTCGAAGAAGAACCGGCGGCCGTCCGGCGCCTGTGCCTGGAAGCAGACGAAGCCGGCGGAGTCGGCCTCCGTCTCGGCGTACGTGGAGACGATGCGCCACTCGTCGGCGTCGACCCCTTGCTCGGTGGCGACCTGGTGGAGCAGCGCGGTGGCCTTGCGCTCGGCGTAGAAGCGCACGTCGTTGCGCATCGAGCGGTTGGTGTCGGGGACCAGATCGGCGAGGCAGGCGTGGAAGGTGCGCCACAGGTGGCGGTTGCTCTCCAGCCGGGCGACGTCGACCACGGCGTACTCCCCGCTCGGCGGCGACGAGCCGAGACGCTCGGGGTGAAGCTCACCCATGGCGGTGAGGAGGTAGTCGCTCCCCCCGGTGCGGCGGGCGAGCAGAACCAGGCCGGGCCGAAAGGTCGCCAGGCGTGTGCCGATCGACCAGCTCCACGCCTCGACACCGCGGATGTGCGCCACGTTCCACATCACCTGCGTGGCCGCGTCCGCTACCGAGTCCTCGTCGTCGGCGGTCATTTCCTCGCGCATTTCCACGGAAAAGCGCTTGAGAAGTGCCTCGGCGACGTCCCGCCAGAACGCGCTCTCGGAGAGGAGATCATCCACGGCGAGATAGACGCCGGACGAAGGGAAAAGATTCGATCGCGCCGTTGACCGAAGAGGACACCGCCTGGCCCCAGCGGTGACTGGCAGGGTCGGGTTTCGTCGCTAACGTCGCGCCCCACCGCGCGTCATGCAAGCCGCATCCTCCCGTCACCTGCCCGTTGCACGCGTGGCCCCCGCCTCGGTGCGCACCATCTCGACGGCGCGCATCTTCGTGGCCGGGCGCAGCCGGCGGGAGTCGCTCGGGCTCTCGATCCCGCTGTCGCGCGTGCGGCGCGAAGGGCTGACGGTGTTCGAGGGGGGTGTCTACGATCTGCGCCGCTTCGCTGCGCGTCACCCGGGCGGCCAGGTGCTCCAGGCGGTGGTGGGGACCGACGCCTCGCTCGCGCTGCTCAATGCCCACGGCAAGTCCGTCGCCGTCCGCCACATGCTCAAGCGCTTCCACGTGGGCGCCTTCGCCGAGGCGACGCGCGACCCGCTCGAACGCGATCTGCTCGCCCTCCGCGCCGACTTCACGCGCGAGGGGCTCTTCACCTATCCGCGCGCGCGGCTGGTGCTCGACGTGGTGCGCTGGCTCACCCTCTTCGGCGCCGGCATCGCGCTGGCGAGCCGTTCCGCGAGCGCTGCCTTCGTGCTCGTCCTCGTCGCCACCATCGACGTCGTCTGGTGGATCCACGACGCCGGCCACGATGCGGTCTTCGCCGACGAGGCGCGCGCGCGCCAGGTGATCGATCTGCTCGGCGTGCTCGTCCTCGGTATGCCCCAGGTCGACTACCACTACGGCGTCCACCGGCGGCACCACGGCTTCCCCAACGTGCTCGGGCTCGACGAGGCGCTCGACACCGGCCCCGTCGCCTGGACCGAGGAGACCGCGGCGAGCAAGTCGCCGTTCGCTCGCAACAACCGCGTCGCTCTGTGGTTCCTCGCCATCGTCCCCTTCGCGGGGGTGGCGCTCACCTGGAGCGCCATCGTGGCGGCGGCCCGGAAGCGGCGACGGCTCGTCGTGCTCCTCGTCGTCCTTCGCTGGATCCTCGTCGGCGCGTTCGCCGTTCACGTGGGGGCGCCGGCGCTGGTGCTCGCGCCGTGGATCGCCGGCTCGGTGCTCGCGTTCATGGCGGGCCTTAACCACTTTCACCTGCCCATCACCGCCGTCGCCGACCCGTCGTACGCGCGCGCGGTCTTCGAGCGGACGCAGAACGTCGATCACGCCGGGCGCCTCTGGCACTGGCTCTCCGGAGGTCTGGACTTGCACATCGAGCACCATCTTTTTCCGAGCCTGCCGAGCTTCCGCTACCGCGGCGTCGCTCCGCGCATCCGTCAGCTGGCGGCGCGGCATCGCGTGCCGTACCGGGTCACCACCAAGCGCGGCGCCATCGCCAACCTGGTGCGCGCGCTCTCGTCACCGCTGCGCCGGCTCGCGGTGGACACGTGACCGCCCCGCTCTCGCGCCCCGGCACGCTGGAGTCAGCGGTGGCGATCTTCGTGCGCGGCGTCGCGCTGCTGCTCCCCTTCCTCGTCGGTGCGGGCGTGTGGTGCGGCGGTGCGCTGGCGTTCACCGGCGTGTTCGTCGTGTTCGGGCTGCTCACAGTCGTCGAGATCCTCCTCGAGGCGACCGGGATGCACGCGCGGTCCGCGCCGGGCCACGACGAGGTCCAGGCGCTCAACCGGTGGCCGCGCGCGCAGCTCTGGCTGTACGCCGTCGGCCACGTCGCCGTGGTCCCCTTCGTCCTCGTCGGCGTGGCGCTCGGGCGACTCGGGATCGTCGAGATGATCGGCGCCGGCCTCTCCCTCGCCTCGATGGGCGGCACCGTCGGTGGCCTCGGTGGGCACGAGCTGATGCACAAGCGCTCCGTCGTCGATCGCTTCCTCGGCACCGCCGTCTATGCCACGTCGGGCTACGGCCACTTCATCGCGTCGCACGTCGGCGGTCACCACGTGAACGTCGGCCGGCGCGACGACTGGGGCACCGCGCGCCGCGGCGAGAGCATCTACGGCTTCCTCTACCGCGCCGTCTTCCACGGCTTCGTCGGCGGCTGGCGCATCGAGGCCGAGCGGCTCCGTCGTCGCGGCGCCTCCCCCTGGTCAGCGGGCAACGTGGTGCTGCGCTGCTCGCTCGCCTCGATGGTCGTCCTCGCGCTCATCGCCAGCTTCGGCGGGATGCGTACGCTCGTCTTCTTCCTGGCGACGTCCACGGTCACCGTCGCCTTCATGGAGCTGTTCAATTACATCTCCCATTACGGCCTCGAGCGCGACGAGGCCGGCGAGGTTATCCGCCCGGAGCACACCTGGGAGTCCGACAACAAGGTGGTCAACTGGTTCATCTTCAACGCGGGGATGCACTGCGCCCACCACCACAAGCCGG
>JAMFST010000590.1 GCA_026225435.1 Labilithrix luteola | reverse complement strand
CGACCCCGCTCCGTACGGGCGCCTGCTGGCGGGGCGCGCGATGGTGCGGGTGGAGGACGGCTCGCTCGGCGCAGGTTCGGCCCGGCAGTACCGCGAGGACGCCGACGACGGCTGGCGCGCGGTCGGGGTGCGCGGCCTGGTGCGCAAGAACGACCACGACGAGCGGCTGCGGGCGATGAAGGACGGCAGCGCGCTGGTGCGGCGCTCGGCGATGCGCGCCGCGGCCCGGGCGGAGAGCGAGGAGGACGAGGACGCGCTCTTCGAGGCGGCGCGGGTCGACCCCGATCCGTACGTGCGCATGCTGGCGGTGCGGGCGATGGGCACGCTGCCGAAGCCGCGGGGGGCGGGTGAGGAGCGCGCGCGGGTGCTGGTCCGCCGGGTCGACCGGCTGCGGGATCTGTGGACCGCGGGGGACGAGCCGCTGCGGGAGGATGTCGGCGTCGCCTACACCATGCCGGGGATCTACGGCCCGGAGGCGGAGAAGGCGCTCGCCGTGGTGCTCGCCCAGGCGGAAGGGCCGGGCGCGATCGCGGCGGCCGGCGCGGTGCTCCGGGTGCATGGCCGGACGAGCGACGAGCTCATCGCCTCGGCGGAGGCGCTGCTCGTGCGGACGCTGGCCTCCGGGGGCAAGGCGTCCATCCGTGACCGGCTGCACGCGGTCGCCATCGCGCCGCTGGATCGCGAGGCGACCGGCAAGGCGATCCGTGCGCTGCAGACCGACGACGATCAGCGGGTGCGCGTGGCGGCCCTGGCCCGGCTCACGGAGGACAAGAAGTCACCCGACCTGCTCAAGGCGTTGCGCGATCTCGATCAGGTGGACCAGCCGGCCATCGCCAGTCGTGCCCGCGCCGCGCTCGCCCGCGCCGGTGACCGCAGCGTGCAAGGCGCGGCGGAGCGTGATCTCGGCTCGCCGGAGGGTCGCCTGCGCCTCGCCGCGCTCGACGACCTCGCGGCGCTCGGCCTCGCCGGTCGCGGCGCTCCGCTCCTCGCGGACGACGATCCCGAGGTGCGCACGCGCGCGGCGTGCACCGTGCTGCGCGGCCGGTAGACGAACGGCCTCAGCGCCCCCCCTCGGCGGTCGGGCTGGGCGCTCGCGGTGCGGGCTGGAACGCGTACAGCGCGGCGCACGCCACCCCGGCCGTCAGCACCAGCCCGAGGATCGCCCGTGCGCGTCGCTTCGGGCGCTCGCGCGGTCGCGGCGGGGCGCTGCTCGTCGGCGGACGCGACGGCCGCTCGCCCGCGGAGGGGGGCTCGCTGCTCGGAGCACCGTGGGCCCGCTCGATGCGGACGGCCCGGGCCGCGACCCGGCGCGCTTCGGGGGCAGCAAAATCGCTCAGTGCCGTCGCCAGCTCCCCCGCGGAGGCGAAGCGGTCGGCGGGGTTCTTGGCGAGCGCGCGCGCGACGATCCGCGCGAGCTCGGGGGAGACGTCGCGACGCATCGAGCGCAGCTGCGGCGGAGTGTCCCCGGCGATGCTCGCGAAGAGCTCGGACAAGGTCGCCGCGGTGAACGGGGGCGCGCCGGTGAGCAGCTCGTAGAGGGTGACACCGAGCGCCCAGAGATCGCTGCGCGCGTCGACGACGCCCGGGTCGAAGACCTGCTCCGGTGACATGTACAGCGGCGAGCCGACCAGCGCGCCGGCGGCGGTGAGCTTGGGATCGAAGGTCGACGTCCTCTTGGAGATGCCGAAGTCGAGCACCTTGACCACCACCAGGCCGGCCGGATCGGGGACGACGAAGAGATTGGCCGGCTTGAGGTCGCGATGGACGATGCCGCGCACGTGCGCCTCGGCGAGGGCCTCGCACGCCTGGACCATGACCGTGCAGGCGAACGTGACGGAGAGCGGCCCGCGGTCGCGCACGCAGACCTCGAGGTCGGTCCCCTCGAGGAGCTCCATCGCCATGTACGGCTCGCCGCGCGCGGTGCGGCCCACGTGGAAGACGCGCACCACGTGCTCGCTCTCCATCATCGCGGAGATCTTCGCCTCCCGCTCGAACCGCGCCCGCACCCCTTCATGACGAACCGGGTCCACGTGGAGGATCTTGAGCGCCACCCGCCGGTCCATCCCCACGTGGCGCGCCGCCACGATCGTCCCCATGCCACCGACGGCCACCACCCGTTCCACCTGGTAGCGGCCGTCGATCAGCTCGCCGGGGACCAGGCCGAGCGAGGCCAGACCTTCCGCAGCGACGGTCGCGGTGAGCTCGAGGTGCTCGTCGAAGATGCTGGCGAGAGAACGGACGTCTTCCACGGACAGTAGGGCCCTGGCCGGCGGAAGGGTCGCAAAGAAAGTTTGTTTCTCTTGCAGGTAGCGGAGATGGCTCGGGTTTCGAACGCTACAGGACGATCTTCTTCCAGCTCCCGCGGCGGAAGTAGACGGCCATGATCGAGGCGGCGAAGGCGAAGTAGACCAGTGCGGCGATCCACATCCCCGGCAGGCCGAGGTGCATCGCCAGCGCCAGCACCCAGGCGAGCGGCACGAGCAGGAGGAAGATGAGGACGAACTGCGTGAGGGCGACGAACAGCGTGCTGCCGGCGCCGAAGAGCGCCTCGCTCAGGATCATCCCGATGGCGATGACCGGCGTGATCAGCCCCACCATCCGCATCGGCACCAGCGCTGCCTCGCGGACCGCCTCCGACTGGGTGATGAAGTTCACGATCGGGTGCGTGAAGAGGAGCCCTTCACAGACGCCCACCACGGCGAAGATGACCGCGCCGATGCGCACCGTCGCCCAGCCGTAGCGCTCGCCGTCGTCGGGGCGCTTGGCGCCGAGCGCCTGGCCGACCAGCGTGGCCGCGGCGGTGCCGAAGCCGAGGCAGGCGGTGAAGGTGAGCTTGAGGATGGCCACGATGTCGGTCGTCGCCGCGCCGTAGACCGCCTCGGCCGCGCCGCACTTGCTGGCGTCGAGGATGGTGCCGCCGGTGGGGTCCGCCTTGTCGAGCACGCTCGCCACCTTCACGAAGAGGGAGAAGCCGACCATCATCACGACGGTGGCCGCGGCGGCCGGGACGCTCAGCTTGAGGATGTCCCAGGTGATCTTGCGCGACAGGTTGGAAAAACGCACCGGGTGGAAGCGCATGCGCTCGGCCGCGGCGTAGGCCAGCATGATGAAGAGGCCGATCCAGGTGCAGATGAAGGCGCTGACGCCGGCCCCCTCCGCCCCCATGCGCGGCAAGCCCCAGTGGCCGAAGATCAGCAGCCAGCAGAACAGGACATTGAAGACGTTCATCACGATGGCGGCGACCAGGTGCACCTGCGTCCGCCCGATGCCGTCGAAGAAGCCCTTCACCGCCATGGTCATGGCCATGGAGATGACGCCCAGCAGGCGCCACCAGGTGTACGAGTAGGCGGTGCTGCGGACGGCTTCCTTGTCGATGAGCAGCGTGAAGATCGGCCGCAAGGTGACCAGGCCGACGACCGAGAGCACCGCCCCGCCGACGAGACAGAACCACGCCGCGTTGGCCAGGACCGCGCCGGCGTCGAGGTAGTTCTTCTCCGCGTAGCGTCGTGCGGTGAGCGAGAGCGTGCCCACCGCGATGGCGCTGAGGGCGCCGCCGAAGAGCCAGACGATGATCAGCGAGGGGAGCAGCGCCGCCTGCGCGGTGGACGACTCGGGGCAGGGGAGCCGGGAGAAGAACACCACGTCCATCTCGTTCACCGCGCTCTGCGAGAGCATGGCGATGACCGTGGGCATCGCCAGGCGCAGGATCACCCGGTAGGGGTTGCCGGAAAAGAGCGCAGGCCCCGGGGGGGCGGACGCTGCGGAGGCAGAGGCGCTGGCCGTTGCCATTCGTGCGCCCAATGCCTACGCGAGCCGGCGCGGATGCACAAGCAGACGGTCTCGGTGAGCCCCGACAGGAGCAGGTGCCGGTACAGTTCGCGGCCGGTTCATAGTAACGACACGTCGCATGACGTCGTGCCATCTCTCCTCGGCCGTGCTCTTGCTGGTGGCCGTCAGCTCCGCTGGCTCCATCGGCTGTGCCACGCTCAAGCAGCACAATGATCTGGCCGCGCAGGAGCAGGCCGACACGGACAAGCTCGGCCAGGACAACGCCGCGCTGCGCGCCGAGCTCGAGGCAGTGAAGCAGCGGCTGGACAACGCGCTCAAGGCCAACGCCGACACGGGCACCGACGTGCTCAGCTCCAAGGCGCGGCTGAACGACCTGACCGGCCAGAACGAGCAGCTGTCGCACCAGGTGGAGGAGATGCGGAAGGATCTCACCGCCACGCGGAGCGAGCTGGCGACGCAGATCGACGAGCTGAAACGCGCGCAGCCGGCCGCCCCCGCGCCGCCCCCGGTCTCGGTCCCGGCGGACAAGGCGTCGCACTTCGCGGCGCTCGACTCCGCCTACGGCCGCAAGGACTGGCCGGCGGTGCGCATCCTCGGCCACGAGTACGCGACCCGCTACCCGCAGGACGACCAGGCGGATGACGCGCTCTACCTGACCGGCGACGGCGACCTGCAGGACAACCGCCCGTCCTCGGCGCTCGGCGAGTTCAACCGGCTCCTGAAGATCTACCCGCGGTCGAACCGCCTCGGCCCGACCTTGATGGAGATGGGTACGGCGTACCTCGCGCTGCACGACTGCGACAACGCCAAGCTGGCGTTCTCGGCGGCGCAGGAGCGCTTCCCCAAGGAGCGCTTCGCGACCGATGCGAAGAAGCACCTGACCGAGATCGCGCACCCGCCCGCGGGCATGTGCGCTCCGCAGACCTGAGGAGACCCGATCAGCGCCCGCTGGAGTGGGCGCTGACGGTGGCGGCGCCGAGGCCGCCGCCCATGCGGTTGTACATGCGGCGCGCGTCGGTCGACTCCGGGTGGTCGTCGAGCCAGTCGGCGAGCACGGTGCGCGCCTCGGTGTGACGGCCGCTCTCGTCGAGGAGGCCGGCGAGGAACATGCGCGGCTCGCTGGTCGGCTCGGCCTTGCTCCAGGCGTCGGCGGCGCGGCGCGCTTCGGCGCGTTCACCGGCGTGCTCGGCGGCGATGGCCCACAGGCGCAGGCCGTGAGGATCCTTGGGGTGCGCCTTGGCGAAGGTGCGCGCGGCCTCGAGCTTGTCGTCGTCGGCGCGCGGGTGCGAGCCGGCCGCGCTGTGGACGCTGTGCTCGTTCACGGCGACGAGATCGTCGGAGCGCGAGCTGGCGGCGTTGATGGCGGCGACGGCCGCGGACGGAGCGGCGGGGATCGCGGCGGCGGCTTGCGTGGTCGCGGTCGTGACCGGTGCCGCAGCGGCCGGGGCGAGGGCCGCCGACACCGTGGTGGTGTCGGTGGCGGTGCCTTCGCCGTCGTTCGCGGCGGTGGCGGAGCTCAGATCCGTCGCGGCGGCCACGCTCGTCGCGGTCGCCGAGGCGGCCGTGGGGGCGCCGGAGCGTTCGCGGAGCTGCTCGACCGCGGCGACCGCGCGACCGGTGAGGCCGCTCATCCCGCCGTCGGCGAAGAAGAAGGCCGCCGAGGCGAGCGCAGCCGAGGCCATCGCCGCGGTGCCGAAGGTGCGCACGAACGAGCGACGACGGGGCGCGAGGACCGGCGTGACCAGCTCCATCGGGACCAGCAGCGCCTCGAGCGCGGTGCGCATCTCGGCCGCGTCGCTGAAGCGCTCGTCCGCCGACTTCTTCATCGCCCGGGCGACCAGCGCCTCGAGCGGCTGCGGGACGCCGCTGACGATCGAGGACATCGGCTCCGCTTCCTCGCGCAGCTGCTTGCCCATGACGACCACGGCGGACGGACCGGCGAAGGGGCGGCTGCCGGTGACGAGCTCGTAGAGCACGCAGCCGAGCGCGTAGAGATCGCAGCGCTTGTCGACCTGCTCGCCCGCCACCTGCTCCGGCGCCATGTACTCCGGCGTCCCGAACACGGCGAAGCCACGCTGCCGCTTCTCCTCCCCCTGCACGTCGGCGATGGCCATGGCGACGCCGAAATCGAGGAGCTTCACGCCGTAGGGGAGGGTGGCGCTGGCCGGGAAGCTGCTGATCGTCTGCACCGTGAGCGAGGTGCTGGGCGTCTGCAGGTCCCGGACGCGCAGCGTGCGCGACGAGGGGGGCGCGCCGTCGAGCGGGATCGCCCGCACCGAGTCGCGATTGCCCTGGGACTTCGCCTCGACGAGGAACAGGTTCGCCGGCTTGAGATCGCGATGAACGACGCCCGCCTCGTGCGCCGCCTCGAGCGCGTAGCTGACGGCGATGGCCACGTGGACCGCCTCGCGCCACTCCATCGCGCCGGTGCGGCCGATGCGGTCGTTGAGCGTCTCACCGCGGAGCAGCTCCATGGCGAAGAAGATCCGCCCGTCGAGCGCGCGGCCGAAGTCGTAGAGGTGAACCAGGTTCGGGTGCGAGAGCGAGGCGACGGCGCGGGCTTCGCGACGGAAGCGCTCGATCGCGTCGGTGGCGCTGGCGTGGCCGGCCGAGAGGACCTTCACCGCCGCGCGGCGCCCGAGCTCGACGTGCTCGGCCTCGTAGACCGTGCCGCTGGCCCCTTCGCCGATGACCTCGAGCAGCCGGTAGGGCGTGCCGGGGAGCATCTGCGGATCCGCCTCGCTCGCCTGCCGCGCGGCCTCCATCGAGGTGGAGGCGGGCGGGGTCGAGCCTTCGCGCCGCATCGAGACCTTGGCGCGGGCTTCCTTCAGGAGACGAGCGAACTCGCTGCGCGCGCGGGCCGGCTCACCGGGCCACAGCTTCTGCATCAAGCCGCTCACGCGACCACGCACCCCGCGCTCGCCGCTGGTGGTGCTCGGCGCCTTGGCCAGCACCTTGGCGAGATCGGCGGCCGCGGTGCCCGCGCCGGCGTAGCGGTCGTCGGGATCGTTCGCCGTCATCATGGCGATGACCGTGTCGAGCTCCGCCGGCGCCAGGCCGAGCGGCGCCAGCTCCGGCATCGTCAGCTTGCCCGACGCCGCGTTCTCCAGGTGTTGCTGCGCGTCGCCGGCGTAGAAGCGCTTGCCCGCGACCAGCTCCCAGAGCATCACGCCGAGGGCGTAGAGATCGATCCGTCCGTCACCGACCTCGTGACGCGCGACTTCCGGCGCGACGTAGCCCGGCTTGGCGAACACCACGCCGGCGACGGTGTGGCAGCGGCGGTTGTGGCCGCGCGCGGTGCCGAAGTCGATGAGCTTCACGTCGCCGGCGAAGCCGACCATGACGTTCTGCGGGCTGAGATCGCGGTGGACGATCCCGAGCGGCGATCCGTCGGAGGCCGCGCGGTCGTGCACGTGGGCCAGCGCCTGGGCGATCTCGAGGCCGATGGAGCAGGCCTCGGGCCACAGCAGCTTCTGCCCGCTCTGGGCGACGCGGGTGCGCACCTCGGAGAGCGGACGCCCCTCGATGTACTCGACGACGGTGTACGGCTCGCCGCCTTCGTCGGTCGACGCCTCGAGCACCTGCGCCACGCTCGGGTGATGGAGCTGCGCCTGGACGCGGGCCTCGTCGAGGAAGCGCGCGAGGAACGATCCGTCGTGGACGTGATCGCGACGCACCGTCTTCACCACCACGGGACGCT
>JAMFST010000056.1 GCA_026225435.1 Labilithrix luteola | reverse complement strand
GGCGAAGGACATGGATAAGCTCAACGCGGGCGGCGGCAAGAGGATGAACCTCGGCGGCAAGCTCCGCGAGCAGGCGAAGGCGGAGGCGCGGGTGGCGGCGCAGGTCGGCCGCACGGCGCTCAACTTCGGCAAGCGCGTCGGCAGTGACGTCCTGTCGGGCGAAGGCGTGGACTACTCGCTTTCGAGCCTCGTCGGAAAGAACGTCTCGCTCGACAAGCGCTCCGCGCAGATCGCGAACAGCGGCTACCTGCCAGGCGCCGCTGGTGCGAATGGCCAGCGCCAGGACGTGGGTGCGATCAGTCGGCAGACGATGGACGTCGCGAAGGCGACCGCGACGGACACCGATTCGGTGGGCCAAGGGCTGCAGAACTTCGTCGGGCTTGCAGGCGACCTCGAGACCGGGCGCGCCGTGTTGAAGGACATGGCCGTCCTCGCGAAGGCCACGGGCGCCGATATGGGCGACGTCGGCTCCGCGGCCGCCAACATCGCATCGCAGTTCGAAGGCCTCCCCAACAAGGCGGAGCTGACGATGCTCGCGCTCAAGGGCATCGCCGCTCAGGGCAAGGTCGGCGCAGTCGAGATCTCGGACATGGCGTCGCAGATGGCGAAGGTCGCTGCGGCGGCCGGACGCTTCGAAGGCGACCAGTCCAAGAACATGGCGTTCTTCTCGGCGATGTCCCAGGAGGCGCGCAAGCGCGGTGGAGCGACGAGCGCGACGATGGCGACGACGGCCACCGCCGGGTTCTCCGATGTCTTCACCAAGGGGGCCCGCCTCGAGGCCTTCAACGACTTCGACGTGAAGACGCAGGGCGCGCCGGGACAGCTCCGCAACGCGAAGGACATCCTGCTCGATTCGCTCAACGCGGCCGCGACCAAGAACGGCGGGATCAAGGGTGGCGCCTTCATCGGTAACCTCGGCAAAATGTACGCGACACAGACGTCACAGCGTGCCGTCGGCGGGTTCTCCCAGCTGTATGCGAAGACGTACAACAGCACGCAGGGCAGCGAGCAGCAGAAGCTCGCCGCCGCCACGGAGGCGGTGAGCAAAGAGATCGACGACCTGTCCCGGGCCAGCATCGGCGCGATCGAGGAGATGGACAGCTTTAAGGTCGCGATGGCGCAGACGGACAGCAAGGCGACCGAGCTGTCGCTCCGCCTGCAGGAGAGTTCGCGACTCGTTCAGATGGCGCTCGACCAACGCGAGCCCGGTGATTCGACAGGCGTTGGCGTCGGGCACGATCACCAAGGAGCAACTCGACTCGCTCAACAAGGCGGACGCCGACCAGAAGGCGGCGATCCAACAGCAGGGCGTGGCGAGCCACGAGTCGACGACGGAGAAGTGGACGCGCCGCATCACGTCGCACAAGTACGGCGTCGGGTACATCGCTGACGCCATCGCGGGCGAGGACGTGCACAAGAACTACGTCCAGGCCGAGCAGCAGGGGCACGCTTCCGCCTCGAAGAACCGAGACGAACTCACCTCGGACAACACGGCGTTGGTCGCGGCCATCAAGGAGCTGACGGCGCACATGAAGAACGGCACCGTGAAGGTCGTCGACACGACGGCGAAGCCGTCGGCGCCACCGGCGGTCGACCACGCGGGCCGCACGGGC
>JAMFST010000589.1 GCA_026225435.1 Labilithrix luteola | reverse complement strand
TGTTGGGGAGCAGGCGGTACTCGCCGCCGAGCACGTCGATGAGGCTCTCGCCGTACCCCTCCAGGCTCACGCGCCGGATCGAGGCGGTGACGATCTGGGCGCCGCTCGCCTTGATCGAGTCGAGCATGACCTGCTGGTTCGGATAGCCGGCAGTGCCGATCAGCAGGCGGGACGTCAGGGTGACGCCGTCGAGGACGAAGGAATCGGATCGCGTGGTCATGGTGCTCAACCTCCCTGGAACGGTTTGACGATCTCGACAGCGTCGCCGGGCGCGAGCCGGGTCGTCGCCCAGTCCCCGCGTCGCACCACCTGGCCGTTCACCGCGACGGCGACGAAGCGCGCGGCGGCGCCGTCGATCCCTTGCTGGAGCAGCAGCGCGGCGATGGTCTCGGCGTGCTCGGCCAGCACCTCGCCGTTGAGGGTGAGCGCGTCGTCCGTCATGAGGTGGTCTCCTTGCGCTGGGGAAAGCGGTCGAGGCCGAAGGCGCGCAGCGCATCGGGCACCTGGCCGGTAAGAATGTACGAGGCGATCCCCTGCGCCGTGACCGGCGTGAGGAGGATGCCGTTGCGGTGATGACCCGTCGCCAGCACGAGCCCTTCCACCGAGGTGGGGCCGAGGATGGGTGCGTCGTCGCGCGAGCCGGGACGGAAGCCGACCCACTGCTCGACGATGGGCAGCTCCTCGATCCCCGGCAGCACGCGCCAGGCGCCGTCGAGCAAGGCGAGCGTGCCACCGGCGGTGATGCTCGTGTCGAACCCGCGCTCCTCGGTGGTGGCGCCGATGATCAAGCGGCCGTCGCTGCGCGGCACCAGGTACGCTTTCGGCGCCCAGATCACGTGGGTGATCAGCGGACGGCTCGCGTCCATGCCGAGCGCCATCATCTGCCCCTTCACCGGTCGCACCGGCGGCCGCACCGCGAGAGGAAGACCGGGGATGTCGCGCGACCAGGCTCCGGCCGCGAGCACGACGATGTCGGCGGGTCGCCGCTCCCCACGCACGGTCACGCCGCGCGCGCGTCCGCCTTCCACGTCGAGGGAGTCGACCCCCGTCTCCTCGTGCAGGCGGCCACCGGCGCGCCGGAACGCCTCGATGAGGGCGAGCGCCACCCGCCGGTTGTCGACCTGGTGATCGGCGGCGCTGTAGCAAGCCGCTGCCAGCCGCGGATGCAGCATCGGCTCGCGGCGCAGGGCGTCGGCGGCGCTGAGCCACTCGATGGCGAGGCCGAGCCGTTCGTAGAGCTCGAAGGTGAAGCGGAGCTGCTCGGCGTCGTCGCGCGTGAGAGCGACCACCACCGTCCCCTCGGCGCGGTAGCCGACGCTCCTTCCCGACGCGGCCTCCAGCTCGCGGGCGAAGTCCGGCCAGAGCTCCTGGCTTCGCAGGGTGAGCGGCAACAGGCCTTCCTCGCTCGGCTCGACCTCGACCCCTGCGGCCAGCATCCCGGCAGCCGCGAACGTTGCGCCCTGCCCAGCGCGCCCGCGCTCGTAGACGTCCACGGTGCAGCCGGCTTGCGCCAGCCGCCAGCCGATCGACAGCCCGATCACGCCGCCGCCGACGATGGCGACTGTGGGGCGGGGAGACCGAGGAGACGAGACCGACGACGAGACTCCGGACATTAAGGCTCCCTCCGCTGGCATGATCCAGGCAGGTTCGATGGGTATGATCTCAGCCTTCACCCGGACGGCGGTGAAGGCACCCCAGCCACGCGCGCCGGTGAACCCGGAGCGCTCGACCTCCTTAGCAGCACGAGGCGCGCGCACAAAACGAAGCGGGCGGCACGTCGGAATCGACGCACCGCCCGGCTCGCGCTCTCCGCGTCTCGCGGTTCAGTACGTGAGGCGCACCGAGATGACCGACGTCGTCAGGCCCGTGGTCTGCGTCCAGAGCGCATGCGCGGTGGTCCCCGCGCGCACCGCGATGACCGGGTTGGTGTACGAGCTGCCCGTCGGGGCCACGTAGGTCACCGCCGCGCTGGGTGCCGCCGTACCGAGGGCGAGCTGCTGCACGTAGATGGTGGTGTTGGCCGGCGAATCGGTCGACGCGGTGTACATGTCGCCGGTGTTGTCCACGGCGGTCGCGTGGTTGGTCGAGCCGGCGCCATCGAGGCCGGACGTCGCCGCCGCCGCCGTCGTCTGGTACGCGTCGATCGTGTAGACGCCCCCCTGCGCGGTGGAGCCGGTGACGGCGAAGTTCACCGGGCCGAACGCCCAGACGGAGTCCGCGCTGTTCTGCGTGCTCAGCTTCGTCTGCGTCCCGAAGGTCGCGCCGTTGTCGGTGCTCTCCTGCACGTAGAGCTGGAACGCCTCTCCGCCGTACCAGAGCTTGCCGCCCGGGCCGTAGCCGAGGCCGCCGTTGGCGACGATGTTCGCGGCGCTGGGCGGGTTGGCCGAGGCGGTGAACGTCCCGGTGCCGCTCGTCGCGTTCGAGTAGATCCACGGCTGGGTGATCCCGAGAGTCCCGGCGCCACCGCCGAGCACCACGTTGGTGCCCGTGGCCGCGATCTGCGCGAAGCCGCCGGTGTGGTCGGTGGAGTCGATCTTCGTCGCGGCGGACCAGGTGGCGCCGCTGTCGGTCGAGCGCGAGTAGAACGTGCCCGCCGTCCCGAGGCCGCTGGTGGTGATGAGGAGGTGGGTCACGCCGCCGGGGCCCGCGAGGATGGACGCGCCGCCGATCGTCCCGGTGGTGCCGGTGATGGCGACGGGCGTGCCGAACTGATCGCCCGTGGTGCTGGTGGCCACGCTGACCGCGGTGCCGCAGAGGAGCGCGACGTAGGCCTTGCCGTTGGCGTCCACGTCCATCGACGTGAAGTGCCCCGGACCGAACGTGACGCACGTCGAGCCGAACGAGGTGACCGCGATGGGCGCCGCAGCGTCGCCCGAATCGATGTCGCTCGCGTCCCCCGCGTCCGCGTCCGCGTCGGCGGCGGCGTCAGCGGCGTCAGCGGTGGCGTCGCTCGCGTCCGCGCTGCCATCGTCACCGCCGTTCGCGTCGCCCGCATCGCCCGCTTTGCCGTCGGCCTGCGCGTCGAGCTGGCTCCCGTCGGTCACGGTGCCGTCGGTGAGCACGCCGCCGTCGCCGCC
>JAMFST010000588.1 GCA_026225435.1 Labilithrix luteola | reverse complement strand
TCCGGGGAGCGTGGCGCCGGCCTCGCTGATCTCCTCGGACAGCTCGAGGCGGACCTCGTTGGAGTCGTTGAGGTGCGGCTTGATCTTGATCTTGGTACCGACGTCGGCGCGCGGTGCGGTGAAGCCGCCGAGGCCACTGAGCGAGCTGGTGGCGCTGCTGCTGGATCCGCTGGTCAGACCGGCGAGGGCGCCGAGGCCGCCGCCAGCGCCGGTGTTGGTCTGGGTCGGCACGTTGTCGCCGACGCTGATCTCGGCCGGGATGTTGTCGGTGGCGAGGATGTGCGGCGTGGAGAGGAGATCGGTGTCGCCGGTGGAGGCCATGGCGTCGATGAGCACGCCGAACGCGGGGATGCTGATGCCGGTCCCCAGGAGGTTGGCGCTCCCGGGGATGGCCGGCCCACGGATGTCGAGGACCGCCCCCTGGAGCGTCGAGGTGTCGCTGGGCAACAGGCCGATGGTGTTGATCGGGTTGTTGCCGCCGTACACCAGCCCTCCCGATTGCCCCGCCGCGCTGAAGGTGCTGCCGAGGTGGAAGGTCGCGCCCAGCGTGTCGCTCCTCTTGAGCTGGAGATCCATGATGACCGCCTCGATGAAGACCTGCCGGCGCGCCTGGTCGAGGCGGTCGACGACGCTGCGGAGCGCCGCGTAGTCGCGCTGGCTGGAGGTGACGACGATGGAGTTGGTGGCCGGATCGGCGCTCACCTTCACTCCGCCCTCGAAGATGCCTTGCGCGGCGGCGCCTCCGGACGCACGTGCCGGGGTGCCCGCGCCTGCTGCGCCACCGGGGGCGGCACCGGCTCCGCCTCCCGCGCCGTTGATGATCTCGTTGAGCGTCTTGGCGAGCTCCGTCGCGTCGGCGTGCTGCAAGGGGAAGACGTGGATCTCGCCGTCGCCGGTGGTGGGCACGTCGATGCGCTTGATGAATTCGAGCACGCGGAGATAGGCCGGCTCGGTGGCGACGATGACCAGCGAGCTCGATCGATCGTCGGCGACGACGCGCGAGACGCGGGGCCCGCTGTCGAGCGCCGGCGCGCCGGTGGTGCCTCCTGCGGGGGCGTCCTTCTTTGCCGACGACGAGGACGACGTCGACGACGAGCGCACGTCGAACAGCTCGGTGATGCGCTTGGCCACGTCGCTCGCCGAGGCGTAGTGCAGCGGCTCGATCCAGATCTTGTCGCCGGCGTTGCCGACGTCGACGTCCTCGATGATCTTCATCATCCGGCGGATGTTCGCGCCCGTGTCGGTGAGGATGAGCAGGTTGCCGGGCGCGTAGACGGTGACATCCCCCTCCTTGGTCTTGAAGTGCGAGAGCACGCCGGCGATGTCGTCGGCGCTCACGTGGAGCGGGTGGTGAAGACGGGTGACGAAGCGGTCCTCCGGCGGGGGCTCCTCGCCCGGCGCGTAGGTGGGCGTCACCTGCGAGGCGATGCCGGCGACCTCGACGATCTTCAGGAAGCGCCCGTGGGGGACGACGGTGAGCCCGTTGGTCTCGAGGACGGAGAGAAACGCCTGGTAGGCCTCGTCGACGGTGATCTTCTCCGGCGAGTACACGCTCGCCTTCACCGTGCGCACCTTTCCACCGAAGATGAAGCGCTTGCCGGTGATCTGGGAGATCGTCCGCACCAGCTCCGTGAGATCGGCGTCCTCCACCGAGAAGCTCACCCGGGTGGCGCCGGGCAG